>NZ_SLTI01000024.1 GCF_004347735.1 Sulfuricurvum sp. IAE1
ATGTCAATGCCGCCAAAAACATACGAGACCGTGGGATACACGGCTCCAATGCTTCCCATCAAACAGCTGCCTAAGAGCTGTGGAGGAAGAATCCACCTCGCTTGCGAGGTGGAGTATCAATTCTTCGGTCTGCGCTTCTGATTCTTCGCCTTCGCTTTAAACAACACCGGCGTCCCTTCAAAATCGAACAGTTCCCGGAACTGGTTGGTCAAATAGCGGCGGTAGCTGAAATGGAGCCCCTGCGGTTTGTTCATCACCAGCGCGATACGCGGCGGTCGGATATCGTACTGCGTCCCGTAGTAAAGGCGAATCGTCTGCCCGTTGATGCTGGGGATCGGGTGCTTGCGCTGCGCCATCTCGAGCACTTCGTTGATCCGGGCGGTCGGAATGCGCTGCGAATAATTGTCGTTGATTTTCAGCAGCATCTCGAAAATCTTGTGAACCCGCTGTTTGGTCAACGCCGAAATCGTGATGATCGGAGCGTAGCTGAGAAACTTGAAACGGTCGCGGACTTCGGCAATGATCTTGTCGTAGTCCTCTTTGGGGGCAAGATCCCACTTGTTGAGAACGATCAGACATGCCAGCCGGTTTTTGTCGACGAAACCGGCGATCTTTTCATCCAGATCCTTGAACGGCTCGGAGGCATCAAGCACCAACAACGCGATATCAGCCGCATCGAGCATCTCTTCGGTCCGCATTAGGGCATATTTCTCGATCCCCAGGATTTTTCCCCTCTTGCGGATACCGGCGGTATCGACGAACGTAATCGTTTTTCCTTCGTATTCCATCTCTTCGTCGATCGGGTCGATCGTCGTCCCGGCAACCGAGCTGACAACCGAACGGTCTTCTCCGAGCAGGGCGTTGAGCAGGGAGCTTTTCCCGACGTTGACGCGGCCGATGATCGCAACTTTCATCCGGTTGAGTTCGCTATCGTCGATTTCGCGCATCGGTTCGTCGATGACGAACACTTCCGATTCGTCGCCCTCGTCCTCTTCGTCCTCATCCTCGTAATCGAATTCCTCATCCTCCTCCTCAAACCCGTCGACAAACGCATCAAACGCATCCATTTCGTCGGGTTCGGCGGAGGGAATCACGATCATGTCGCTTTCGGGAAGCTGTGCGGCGATCCACGCAAGAAGCGCGTTGATGTGGCGGTTATGGGCGACGGAGATCCCGAAAATCCGGTCGGTGCCGAATTCGTAGTACTCCCACAGTTTCTCCTGCATCTTGTCGTTATCGATCTTGTTGACGACGAGAGCGACCGATTTACCCATCGATTCGAGTTCGTAGAACAGCTTTTTGTCTTCTTCCTCGGGAAGGCTTTTACCGTCGACCATGAACAGGATAATGTCGGCCTCATGTGCGGCTTTAAGGGATTTTTCCTTGATTTTTTCGTAGAGTTCGCACCCCTCGTCGAGTCCTCCCGTATCGAGGATCTCGACCTCTTTGTCGAGAATGACGGCGGGGCGTTTTTTAACGTCGCGGGTCGTTCCGGCCATTTCGGAGGTGATGGCGTCACGCTGTTTGAGGAGCCGGTTGAAGAGCGAGCTTTTGCCGACGTTCGGACGGCCGATAATGGCTAATTTTTTCAATAGGGAAACCTTTTGGCAAAGTTGTAAGTTTTTTATTATAGCGCAGAACCCCTTATGCTATGATGTCGTCCATGATCTACTACAGCTACGAAGACTTCAAACGTGATGTCCCCGCACTGATCGCGCAGATGGGAGCGTTTCGTCCCGATACCGTCTTGGCGATCGCGCGCGGCGGCGTGACGCTCGGGCACGCGCTGACCATGGCGCTCGACATCCGCAATCTCCAGTGCATCCGCGTCGAGAGCTACGACGGTACGCATCACCGAGAGGAAGTAACGGTCAAAACCCTCTGCGATCTCTCCGATTCGCACCGGGTTTTGATCGTGGACGACATCGTCGACAGCGGCCAGACTCTCTCCACCCTTATGCCGATCCTCTCCCACCGCTATCCTGAAATCGAATTTCGCAGCGCGTCGCTGTTCTACAAACAAAACGCATCGGCCCGCCCCGATTACACGCTGCACGAAGCGCGCGACTGGATCGATTTTTTCTGGGAAGGCGATTTTGTTTTAAAAACCGTTTCGGTATAATCGCCTCCATCTACCCCCTCTTTTACTTTTACGACGTCAAGGATATTTTTATATGCCGAAAGAATACATTTTTACCTCCGAATCGGTCACCGAGGGGCATCCGGACAAAATGGCCGACCAGATCAGCGACGCGATCCTCGATTACATCATCGCCGAAGATCCCAAAGCCCGTGTTGCCTGCGAAACGCTCGTCTCCAATGGTTTTTGCGTCATCGCCGGAGAACTGAAAACGACCACTTACGCCCCGATGCAGGAGATTACCCGTCAGGTAGTGCGCGAAATCGGCTATACCGACGCCACATACGGCTTTGATTATCGCTCATGTGCCGTACTCAACGGGATCGGAGAACAATCTCCCGACATCAATCAAGGGGTCGACCAAAGCGGCGGTGAGATCGGTGCGGGGGATCAGGGGCTCATGTTCGGTTACGCCTGCCGCGAAACCGAGGTGCTCATGCCGCTGCCGGTCCATCTGGCACACCGGATCACCGAACGGTTGGCGAAAGTGCGCAAAGAGGGAATCCTCCCCTACCTGCGCCCCGACGGTAAAGCGCAGGTGAGCGTCCGTTACGTCGACGACAAGCCCGTCGCCGTGGAGACGGTCGTCGTATCGACCCAGCACGCCCCTGAAATTTCACAAGAAAAACTCCACGCCGACGTCATCTCCGAGGTGATCCGGCACGTTATCCCCGAAGAGCTGCTTTCATCCGACATCGTCTATCACATCAACCCGACCGGAAAATTCGTTATCGGCGGACCGCAGGGGGATGCGGGGCTGACGGGACGCAAAATCATCGTCGACACCTACGGGGGAAGCTGCCCTCACGGCGGCGGCGCGTTCAGCGGAAAAGACCCGACCAAAGTAGACCGTTCGGCCGCTTATGCCGCCCGCTACGTTGCCAAAAACCTCGTCGCATCAGGTGCGTGCGACCGCGCGACGATCCAGGTTGCTTATGCGATCGGCGTCGTCAAGCCGGTTTCGGTCATGGTCAACACGCACGGGACGTCCAAAGTCGAAGAGAGCAAAATCGAAGCGTGCGTCAACGAACTTTTCGATCTCACCCCGCGCGGTATCATCGAAACGCTCGACCTGCTCCGCCCTATCTATCGGCAGACGGCCGCATACGGCCATTTCGGGCGCGAACTTCCCGATTTTACATGGGAAAAAACCGATAAGGTGGATGCTATCCGCTCCTATCTAGGGCTCTAAAACGGCCCTCCGTAACACTCGTCCCCCAAACCTTTTTAAACCCCTCTCTTTTTAGGTGGGTTTAAAATTCTTCTGTTATAGTTTCCCCATAACAATCAACCAAGGAGAATCCTATGGCAGTAGTCATTAATGATACCTGTATTAACTGCGGCGCTTGCATCGACGAGTGTCCGGTAGAAGCGATCGTAGACGAGGACGATAACCCAACGGGTGAAGACATCTACTACGTATACGCTGACAAATGTGTCGAGTGTGTAGGTCACCACGACGAACCCGCCTGTGCGACTGCCTGCCCAACTGAAGGTTGTATCACTTGGGACGAAATCGGTGCAAGTCCTGCCCACCGTGAAGACATCACCGCAGAAATGCGTTCTTCCAAAGCAAACGTCGTTAACTAAATACGATAAAAGGGAAGGTTTCACCCTTCCCTCTCTTCCCTTTCTCCATTCCGTTCATCTTTAATCTTACTTAAATTATTGTTCCGCTATAATCCCACTCTATTTTTTACACATAAAACAGGAGCATTGATGGAACAAACGTTGTCAATCATCAAGCCTGACGCCGTTGCAAAAGGTGTCATCGGTAAAATCTTGGACCGCTTCGAAAGCAACGGTCTGCGGATTGCAGCCACCAAAAAAGTACAGTTGAGCCGCCAGGACGCCGAAGCGTTCTACGCCGTTCACAAAGCGCGCCCGTTCTTCAACGACCTGGTTGATTTCATGGTCAGCGGTCCGGTAGTCGTTTCCGTTCTCGAAGGGGAAAACGCGGTTCTCAAAAACCGTGACCTGATGGGTGCGACCAACCCTAAAGAAGCTGCGCCCGGCACAATCCGCGCCGACTTCGCCGAAAACATCGATGCCAATGCCGTTCACGGAAGCGATTCTCTTGAGAACGCCGCGATCGAAATCGCGTTTTTCTTCTCGGGCCGCGAAATCAGCTAAACCATGTTGATACCGTTTAGACGCCTGGGCACCGTACCTGTCGATTTTGAGCTAAATCGTGACAATGCCCGTTTTTCAGGTGAAATATTCCTGAAAAAAAGCAATCTTGCGCAATTAAACGGTACAATTACGGGGAGTATTTCAATCCCGTGCGACATCTGCGCCGAGCCGATTGAAACGCCTCTGAACGAAGAGGTGAGTTTTTACCTCTCCGATGGCATTTACAAAGGAAACGAGGAAGAGTTCGACGTCGTGGAAATCGATACGGCGACCATCGATATGGACGAACTCTTCCGTTCGGAAATCGAACTGATCCGCAGCGATTATTATTGCTGTTCCAATTGCGAAGGCAAAACGTTGGACGCAGAGTTCTGACGCGCCCCGCATCAAAAAATTTAATCCAAACAGAAAGGACTAACGATGGCAGTACCTAAAAGAAGAGTGAGTCACACTCGCGCCGCGAAACGCAGAACTCACTACAAAATCACTCTTGCACGTCCGGTCAAAGACAAAGACGGCACCTACAAATTGCCTCACTATGTCAACCCGACAACCGGTGAGTACAAATAATCGATGATTAGAATTGCAATTGATGCAATGGGAGGGGACTTCGGTCCCGAACCGATTGTCAAAGGGACCCTTGAAGCGCTCAAGGAGAAAAAGTTTGAACCCATTCTGGTTGGGAAAAAAGATGAGATTTTATCTTTATTACCCAAGGGCTATAAAGATAAAATTTTAATCGTCGAAGCGGACGATGTCATCGACATGAGCGATGCGGCCACCGATGCGCTGAAACGAAAAGAGAGCTCGATCTACAAAGCGATCGAACTGGTACGCGAGGGGAAAGCCGACGGCGTTGTGAGCGCCGGTCACAGCGGTGCGACGATGTCGCTGGCGACCCTGCGTCTGGGGCGTCTCAAACACGTACTGCGCCCTGCACTGGTCACGCTCATGCCGACGAAAAACGGCCAGCGCAGTGTCATGCTTGATGTCGGAGCAAACGTCGACTGCAAGGCCGAACACCTTTTCCAGTTCGGTATCATGGGCTATTACTACGCACAGGACATGCTGGGACTCGCCCATCCGCGCGTCGGCCTTCTCGCCAACGGCGAAGAGAGTTCCAAAGGGAACGAAGTGACCAAAGAGACCTTCGGGATGCTTCAAAACGAAAAAGGGTTCATCGGCAACGTCGAAGGGAACAACATTTTCGACGGTTCCTGCGACGTCATCGTCTGCGACGGCTTTATCGGGAATCTCGTCCTCAAAGCTTCCGAAGGGGTTGCCTCTACGATCAGCTTTTTTATCAAAGAGTACATCCGCAAATCGCCGGTAGCGATCACGGGTGCGCTTTTGATGCGTAAAGTGTTCAAGCTCCTTAAAAAAGAGATCGACTACGCCGAAATCGGCGGAGCCCCGCTGATCGGTATCAAAGGGTGCGCCATCGTCAGCCACGGCAAAAGCAATCCCAAAGCGATCAAAAACGCAATATTTCAGGCGATCCGTTACGTAAACACCGGCGTCAACGAACATATCGAAAAACGGCTCGAAGAGCTTAAAAGCTGACTTCGATTCCTCTCAAAGGTTAACCCATGTACGCAGCATTTCGATCGATCGGAGCATACGTCCCCTCCAAAGTCCTGACCAACAGCGATCTGGAGACGATGGTCGATACCACCGACGAGTGGATTACCAAACGGACCGGGATCAAGGAACGTCACATCGCCGCCGAAGGCGAAACGACCAGCGACATGGGCGTCAAAGCGGCCGAGCTGGCCATCGAGCGTGCCGGCATCGATAAAAGCACCATCGACATGGTTGTGTGCGCCACGATCTCTCCCGATTATTTCTGTATGCCCTCGACCGCTACCCTGATCACTTCGAAACTGGGACTTGCGAAAGTCACCGCGTTCGATATTTCCGCTGCCTGCACCGGATTTGTCTACGCCCTTTCCGTCGCCAAAGCATTCATTGAATCGGGTATGAAGAAAAACGTCCTTATCGTCGGTGCGGAGCGCCTGAGCGCCATCACCGACTATACCGACCGGGGGACCTGTATCCTGTTCGGCGACGGTGCGGGAGCCGCCATAATCAGTGCAACGGACAACAAGGAAGAAGCGATTATCGACATCCATACCGGCGCGGATGGCGATTATGCCGATCTTCTGATGACTCCCAACGGCGGGAGCGGATCGGCGCACGACGAACTTGACCGCGAAGCGGCAGGATGCTTCATGAAAATGAAAGGGAACGAAACCTTTAAAGTCGCCGTCCGCACCCTCACCAGCGACGTTGTTGAGATCCTCAGGCAAAACGGTATCGAATCGTCCTCCATCAAACATTTCGTTCCCCATCAGGCCAACTACCGTATCATCAAAGCCGTCGGTGATGCGCTGGAACTCTCCGACGATCAGGTCGTCCTCACCGTTGCCAAATACGGCAATACCTCAGGCGCATCGATCCCGATGGCTATCAACGACATCTACGAGTCCGGTCGTCTTCAAAACGGCGAACTGATGCTCCTCGATGCCTTCGGCGGCGGTCTGACATGGGGAAGCGCCCTCGTCCCGTTTGCCGGAAAGGGCAAATAAGAACCCTTTTGCTACAATAGGCGACTTCATTTCAAGGTCGCCGATGCTCTACTCCGATTCACTCATTTCCATCGAACTTCACGAAAGTTCCGTCCCCTGGCTCAAGATTTTCACCCAAACGCCGCGTAAAGAGTTTTCCGAATGTACCGCCGAGGAAAAAAAAGCGATATGGGACGCCCTTGACCGCATCGAAAAAGCGATGCTGGCCTATTTCACCCCCGACAAAATCAACATCGCGTCGTTCGGAAACATGCTTCCGCGCGTTCATTGGCACATCATGGCCCGATTTCGGAACGACGATTATTTTCCCGAACCGATGTGGGGAGTGAAACAAAGAGAGGGATTTGTGCTTCCGGCCCCGATGGAGCCGTTTTTGGAGCGTCTGAAAGAGGAGTTCTCCGGCCGTAGGGCCGCTGATTAATATTTAGGCTTGTTTGAACGGTTGGCGCCGCCGAAGCTGCGTGAACGTTCGCTGCGATCGCCGCCTCTGTCGCCGCCGCGATCACCGCGGTCGCCACGATCACGGTCACCGCGGTATCCGCCGGTGCGATGATTGTTACGGTTGCGGTTAAATCCGCCGCCGCGACGGTTTCCGCCGCGATCGCCGCCGCGACGCTCAAGGTTGTGAAGAATTTTCTCCAAGCGCTCCGCCGCAATACCGATCTGATTCGGGCCGTGCACTTTGTTTTGTTCCATGAGGACCGAAATCAGCTTGTACGCGATCTGCTCCATATCATAATCTTCTTTGAGCTTATCGAGCACTTTGTGCGCTTCGTCGTAAATATGCTGTTTCTCGATTTCGGAGAGAAGACGGCTGACCTGGGCTTCTTTGACGTCGTGTTTGCTCGGAATGTAGGCGTGTTCCATCGTTGTACCGACTTTGGCCCGGATACGCTGGAGCTCTTTAAACTCAAGCGGGGTTACCAGAGTGATGGCTACCCCTTTTTTACCCGCGCGTCCCGTCCGGCCGATACGGTGAACGTAACTTTCAGGGTCGAAGGGAATATGGTAGTTGAAAACGTGGGTAACGCCGTCGATGTGCAGACCCCGCGCCGCCACGTCGGTTGCGATCAGGACGTCAACCGCATCGGTTTTGAGCCCTTTGATGACGCTTTCACGCTGGCGCTGCTCCATATCGCCGTGAAGCCCCTTGGCCGAATACCCGACTGCGGAGAGGACATTGCTGAGGCGGTCAACCTCTTTTTTAGTGCGGCAGAATACAACCGTTTTTTGCGCGTCTTCGGCATCCATCAAACGGATAATCGCATCGTCGCGCTCAGATTCTTCGATGACGTAATACTGCTGCGTAATGTCGGTATTGGTCGTCTCCTCTTTGGTAATTGAGGCAAAAAACGGGTTCACCAGGATACGCTCGGCCAGCTGCTTGATCGGAGCCGGCATCGTCGCCGAAAAAAGAAGCGTCTGACGCTCGGTCGGCAAAAAGGTGAAAATTTCGTTGATATCGTCCAAAAAGCCCATATCGAGCATTTCGTCGGCTTCGTCGAGAATAACCGTCGAGGGGGCGAACCCTTTGAGCATGTCGCGGCTGAGCATGTCCAAAAGACGTCCCGGAGTCGCGATGATAACCTGCGCTCCGCGCTCGATCAGATCGATCTGGCGGTTGTACGAACTGCCGCCGTAGATGGTGACAGTGCGCACGCCCAGGTGACGTCCGAATTTGTAGATCTCGTCGCTGACCTGGTTGGCCAGTTCGCGCGTCGGGGTGATGATAAGGGTTTCAATCCCCCCTTTAAGATGCATTTTGTTGAGGGTAGGAAGGCCGAAAGCCGCCGTTTTCCCTGTACCGGTATGGGCTTGCCCGACAACGTCGCGCCCTTCCATGATGACCGGGATGACCATCGACTGGATGGGGCTTGGCTGGGTAAATCCCGCATATTTGATACTCTGCATGATTTCGGAACGGAGACCGAAATCGTCGAATGTCTGGACATTTTCCGTGTTGTTTACTGTGTTACTCATAATACTGCCTTTTGTTTACGCCATGCCCTCATACAGAAGAACCCTGTTTCCGCCTCGGCGAAAATATTTCTTCAAAAGCCCATGTTGCTACACTGTGCGGCTGCGGCGCTGTATTGCCCCTGCGGGGCGCTAAATTTTCAGAGATTCATCTCTACCATGGAAGGTACCTTGGAAAAACTTCACGCGGTGAAGGTTTGCAAAGGTACCCAAAAATTTGAGCGAATTGTACCTAATCAGAACATAAGTTCTCCTGACAAAGCGGTGTTAACAAAAGCTAAAGTTAACCTTTAGTTTCGAATCGTTTATAATTTGTCCGATTTTTTATAATCTTTTCGAACTATACTTCCAAAAAATCAGAACACTACGCAAGGAGAATTTTTTAATGTTTACCGTGAAAGTCGAAAAAGAGTGCGGCTGTTTCAAACGCAGCGGCATGGAGAACAGCAAAACATTTACCAACAAAGACGACGCGATGATCGAAGCCCGCGAATGGGCCGCCGAAATGAACGAAACGTTTTGCCAGAAACACAACTTTTCCGTTGTCGAAGAGGGCAACGATCTCATTATCAAAGTCGAAATGAACTAAAAGGCGGCTCCGCCTTTTAGAGCTTCAACACCTTTTTTTGAATCACCGCTTTTCGCGACCAGATCGGATCTTTAAGCCCCAGCATCTTTCGCACCTCCTCATTCACCAGCCGATACGAAACGCTTACCGCCACCTGATCCGCCCCCTTGAGTATGCCGAACGTAAAGCTTTTTGAACCGTATGCCGGAACGGAAACGTTTTCAAGCGTTTTGGCCGCAAGATGCGGCACGGTCGGCTTGCCCCGCTTGTTCAGGAACCGGGAGGTAAGCGAACGGGTTTGGGTTCCCATCCCCGTGCCTTTTCGGAAATACGCCACTTCGATCAGAATTTCCCGTGCGCCGAACCCTCCGGGAAGCGGATGGGGGTTGGGATTGTTCAATGTCACTTCCAGTCCGCCCGAAGCGCGTTTGAGACTCACCGCAAGTGCGTCTTTCCACATCGTTTCGGTATGGGCACCGATGAATCCGTGGGAACGGATCTGCCGTTTGTGCGGTTTGCCCTGCGCGTCGCGCAACGTTGCGGCCACCCCCTCTTTGCGCGGCCCCATATGGCAGTCGACGCAGAATTTGTCCCCTTTTTTATACTCCGACTCCATGTCGGTAAAACGATGTCCCTCTTCGGAAGTATCGTTCGCATGGCACACAAAACACAGACGATCGGGATTACGGTCCATGAAATCACGGTGCTCGACACGGTGGTAAGGGGATTTGGCATCCGAATACGGGCCGCTCATGGTCCCGCTTTTCATCCACCCTACACGGTGGACTCCCCGCTTGGTATCGGGGAGGGTGTCGTGGATTCGGTCGATGTTATGACAGACGACGCAGTTGATCCCCTCGGCGATCGTATCGCTCTGAGTCGCGCACGCGGCGTCAGTGTTACGATCCAGATTCAGCGATGCGAGCGCTTCGTATTCGGCATTGGTGGAAGTAACGGAAATGCGGGGGTTATGACACGCGGCGCATTCGATTTTGATCGAATTGAGCGATTTCCCGCTCTGTTTGCGGGCAACGTAGTCGATCGTTTTGCGGAAGTATTCGTCGTTGGCATAGTGGGACGCAGCATGCCAGGAACTTTCCCATTCCTTGACAATATGGCTGTGACAGGCTTTGCATTTGCCGGAATCTTTGTATTTCTCGCCCACGGCTACCGCCTGGGCACCTTGAAGAGTGAAGACCGCCACGGCTACGCAAAGCAACCAGCGCATATTATCCCCTTTTAACGGTGTTTATCGAGCCAGACCATCAATCCTTTCTGCGCATGGAGACGGTTTTCCGCCTCTTCGAAGATAAGACTCTGTTCCCCTTCCAAAACGCTTTCGCTCACCTCGACGCCGCGATAGGCGGGAAGACAATGGAGAAAAATCGCCCCTTTCTCCGCGAGCGCCATCAGTGCTTCGTCGACGATGTAGCCTTCGAATGCGCGGAGCCTCTGGGCTTTTTCTTCTTCCTGCCCCATCGAGATCCATGTATCCGTCGTCACGACGGTAGCCCCTTTGACCGCCTCTTTTGGATCGTTGCTGATCGAAATTTTCGCCCCGCTTTGTTTGGCAAACTCCATCGCATCGGCGATG
Organism: Sulfuricurvum sp. IAE1; assembly: GCF_004347735.1. Taxonomy (NCBI): domain Bacteria; kingdom Pseudomonadati; phylum Campylobacterota; class Epsilonproteobacteria; order Campylobacterales; family Sulfurimonadaceae; genus Sulfuricurvum; species Sulfuricurvum sp. IAE1. The sequence continues at coordinate 11,001 of NZ_SLTI01000024.1, forward strand.
ATGGCCGGATCGCACTCGTACCCCTTGGGGGTTGCGACGCGGAGTTCGAACCCGAGTTTGGAAGCGAGCATCAGCCACGAGTGGGTCATGTTGTTGCCGTCACCGACGTAGGCGACGATCGGATTTTTGTCTTTTCCGCATTCCATCATCGTCATGTAATCGGCGAGGAGCTGTACCGGATGATAGCTGTCGCTGAGGCCGTTGATGACGGGAACTTTCGAATAGCGCGAAAACTCTTCGAGCTTGCTTTGCTCATAGGTACGGATCATCACCATGTCGCACATCGAAGAGATGACCCGGGCGGTATCTTTGACCGGTTCGCCGCGTCCGAGATGGATATCGCGGTTGGAAAGAAAGAGCGCATGACCGCCGAGCTGGTACATCCCGACTTCGAAACTGACGCGGGTGCGCGTGGAACTTTTTTCGAAGATCATGGCAAGCGTCTGATTGGCGAGGCGGGGGACGAAGTTTTTGGCTTTCACCTCTTTTTTAATCTCTACTCCCAGTTCGAGAATCTCGAGGATCTCTTCTTTAGTGTAGTCTTTCAGCGTTAAAAAATGTCTCACGTCTATCCTTCGATACAAAAAACAATCATATCATAAAAAAATTTCATTATTTTAATAACTGCGCCACTTCTTTAGCGTGGTAGCTGATGATGATATCCGCACCCGCGCGTTTGAAACCGACCATCGTCTCCATCATGACGCGGTTGTAATCGATGAGCCCCGCATTACCGGCGTGTTTGAGCATCGCATACTCGCCGCTGACGTTGTAGACCGCCAGCGGAAGCGAGGAAGCTTCGCGGATGTCGCGGATGACGTCGAGATACGCCAGGGCGGGCTTGACCATCAGGATATCGGCCCCCTGCGCTTCATCGGCGAGGCTTTCGCGGATCGCCTCACGGCGGTTGGCCGGATCCATCTGGTAGGTCGAGCGGTCCCCGAAGCTGGGGGTCGATTCGGCGACGTCACGGAAAGGGCCGTAATAGCCGCTGGCAAATTTGGTCGAATAGCTCATGATGGGGAGGTTGACGTATCCCCCCTCATCCAGGGCATCGCGCAATGTCGTGATGATACCGTCCATCATCCCCGAGGGGGCGATCATGTCCGCCCCGGCACGCGCATGGACGAGTGCCTGCTGGCCCGAAATCGAGAGGGTCGCGTCGTTGTCGACCGTCTCGTGTACGTGGTCGAGGATCCCGCAGTGCCCGTGGTCGGTATATTCGCAAAAACACAGGTCGGTGACGACGAACATCTTCGGATACGCTTTTTTGATTGCACGCACGGCGGTGGCAATGATGCCGTGATCACACAACGCGTCGCTTCCGACGGAGTCTTTGACCTCGGGGATACCGAAAAGGATGATCGAATAGATCCCCAGCGACTGCAGCAGCTCGCACTCTTTTAAAATCTCATCCAGCGACATCTGGTAAACGCCCGGCATCGACGCTACCTCGGTTTTAATCCCCTCCCCCGGACGGACGAACAGCGGATAGATGAAATCATCGACGCCCACATGGGTTTCGCGAACCAGTGAACGCAGGCGGGAATTGAGGCGTGTACGGCGAAAACGCTCCATTAAAATGCTCCAGTGTAAATCTAAGTGGGTAAGTGTATCGATACTTAGATTAAGAAAAGGAAATTATAATTGCCCCATGAGTATGCAACCGACATTTGAAAAATCATCGATCGCCAATCTGCCGAGTAAATACGGCCGCTTCAAAATCCGCGTTTACAAAGAGGGGATACAAGAACACCTCGCCATTTTCACCGAAGGATTCGAAAACGCCGAGGCCCCTTTGGTCCGCATCCACTCCGAATGCCTCACGGGCGATACGCTCGGAAGTATCAAATGCGATTGCAACAACCAGCTTCACATTGCCCTCAAAATGATCGCCGCAGAGGGGGGGCTGGTTATCTACCACCGCCAGGAAGGGCGCAACATCGGTCTGCTCAACAAGGTCAACGCCTACGCACTGCAAGACCAGGGGCGCAACACCATCGAGGCGAACGTGGAACTGGGGTTTGAGCCCGACCAGCGTACCTACGACGTCGTCCGCGAAATCTTTCACGATTTCGGTCTGACCAGAATCCGCCTGCTGACCAATAACCCCGCCAAGGTTTCCGTCGTCGAAAATCTCGACGTCGAGATCGTTCAACGGATCCCCGTCGTCATTGATCCCAATCCCCACAACGAGGGGTATCTGAAAGTGAAAAAAGAACAAATGGGGCATCTGTTTTGAGCCGTTTGCGTACCCTGATCGAACGGGCCGCCATTCCGGTCGAAGAATCCTTTTTCGAGAAAATCGAGCAGTACAAAGCGCTGCTGGCCAAATGGAACAAAATCCACAATCTCACGGGGGCCAAATCGGCCGATCAGATCGACGACTTCATCGTCGACGCATTGTTTCCGATCACCTTTCTTCCCCCGCTTAAAACTGCGATGGATATCGGAACAGGGGCCGGTTTTCCGGGAATGGTGCTCGCTATCGCCCTCCCCGCCACCCGGTTCACGCTCGTCGAACCGCTGAGCAAGCGGGCCAGTTTTCTGCAGTTCGTCAAAGCCGATCTGGGCCTCTCCAACGTCGAGGTCAAGGCGCTGCGGGCCGAACAGCTGCCGAGCGCTCCGTACGATCTGGTCACCTCGCGCGCCGTTACCGATACCAAAATGCTGATGAAGCTTTCCGAGCCGTTTTGCGTTCCGGGAACCCTTTTGCTCTTTTACAAAGGGGAAAGAGTGTATGATGAAGTCGATGAAACGCTTGATTACAAGGTCATCGAAGCGGAAAACCGCCACTACCTGCTGATAAAGAGATAAATATGCTCAAACTGTTGCTGCTCGTCGGTGTCATCGCCGCCGTTTATTTCATCTTTTTCAAAAAAAAGAGCCTGACCCCGCCTCCCGCAGACAAAATGCAGGATGAAGCGATGGTTCCGTGCGCCAAATGCGACACCTATGTCCAGGTCAAAGAGGCCTTTATGAAAGAGGGCAAATACTATTGCTCCCGAGAGTGTATGGAGGATTGACGATGGTACTCTTCGGTCACCCGCACGTCCCTTCGGAGCGTTTTTACCACATCGAATCGATTGAAGCGGTCCGGCATACCCCGGCCAATTCGGTCGTGGCACTCTTTTTTAGCCCCGCAAATCTTGATATTATCCGCTATCTCAAAGACAACGGCGTCCGTTTCGCCCTTTTCGTCGACAATCAAGGCGATGCCGTCATTGCCGAAAACCTTCGGGCTTCCTACCTCATCGTCAATCCCAAAGCAGGATCGGCCATCCAGAGCGTCGCCGAACATTACCTGTTCGACGCCAAAGTACTCGGCTACATCGATGATCCCCAAAGGCTCGAAGAACTGATCGACCTCCGCCTTGACGGAGCCATTTTCCCCGAAGCAATTATCAAGGTGACTACTTAGTCCACCGGCGTTCAAGACTCTTGTCGAGGCAGGCTAGGATTTCGTATCCGATAGTCCCCACCGAGCGGGCATAGCCGTTGGCGTTGTCAAACACCAGCAGCTCCTCGGCGTCGCTGGCGAATACCGCGTTGTCCATCGAAATGCGTCCCCGCAGCGCGATCCCCTGCGGCGTCGTATAGCGGTTCGAGGCCAGACGGTCAAGCCCGTTGGCGTATCCCAGATCGTACGTCGATACCACTTCATCCGTCGCGGCTTCATATATCCCGTTATAACCGATTCGTTCCCCTTTTTTGAGCACACGCGTCGCGATCCGTTTTCCCCACAGCGACAAAACCGGTTTGAGCGGCGGCGTTTCGAGTCCTTTGTCCATTTCCAGGCATCCGTAAAGGGCGATCCCTACCCGCGCCATATCATCGGTACATTCAGAACTTCGGAACGTCCCGGCCGAATTCGACAGATGAAACCGGAGGTTCCAGCCATGCGATGCCGCCAGAGAACGTGCGGTTTCTTTAAGCGAATCGAACGCTCTTCGCTGCCAGAACCACTCGCTGCTGAGCGTCTCCGCACTGCGCAGGTGGCTCATCATTCCGACGCATTCGAGTCCTCTGAGCGCCATTTTTTCGAACGCTTCGGCCAGATCGGAGGGTGAGACGCCGTTACGGTGCATCCCGGTATCGACTTTCAATTCGACCCGCGTCCCGGGGAGAAACCGCCCGATCTCCTCCAGCGAATTGACCGCGTAGCTGAATTTGGGATTCACGTACGTCGAGGTATCGGCAAGGATCAAGATACGATCGAAGAACGGTTCGATCTCCACCGCCTCGGCTTCTGTCCGCACCACCGCGTTTTTGACGCCGTACGCACCGGCAGCCTCGGCGATCATAACCGCACCGTGACCGTAGGCGTTGTCTTTGAGTACGACGGCGATTTTATCTTTGGTTCCAACTTGTTGTGCGATAATGTCAAGATTATGAATCAGTGCCTCGCGGCTGAGCGTAATGTATCCCATGATATCCCTGCGGGTGATAGATGGCGCAATTATAGATCAAGGTAGTTTAATGCGATATTTTCCGGCCGAATTCGAACCCCAGAGTTTTGTCCAGCTCATTTTTCCCCATCCCCAAAGCGACTGGGCTCCGTACCTCGAAGAGGCCCGTTCCACGTTCGTGAACATCGCCAACGCGGTTGCCCGCTATGAACCCTGCCTCATCGTCTGTGACGACGTGGAGGTTGTCAAAGGGTATTTTTCCGATCAGACCAACCTCATTTTCGTCCCCTACCAAAGCGACGATACCTGGGCGCGCGACTGTAGCGCCCTCACCGTCATCGACGAAGAGGAAGACGAACCGCTGCTCCTTGATTTCACCTTCACCGGATGGGGCGGAAAATTCGACGCGTCGCGCGACAATGCGATGAGCGCGGCCCTTGCTCTGGTTTACGGTGCGCGGATGGAGAAGATCGACCTGATCTTGGAAGGGGGCGGCGTCGAATCCAACGGCGCGGGATCGCTCCTGGTCACTTCCGAATGTCTCCTCAATCCCAATCGCAACGCCCACCTCTCCAAAACGCAGACCGAAGCGATCCTCAAAAAAGAGTTCGGCGTCGAGCAGATTTTATGGCTGAACCACGGCTACCTTGCGGGGGACGACACCGACAGTCACATCGACACCCTCGCCCGTTTCATCGATACCGACACCATTATGTATGTTAAATGCGACGATACGGAAGACGAACACTACGAAGCCCTCAAAAAAATGGAAGAGGAGCTGATGGAGCTGCGGGACATGGAAGGCGAGCCGTTCAACCTTATCGCCTTGCCGATGTGTTCACCCGCTTATTACGACGGCGAGCGGTTGCCGGCGACCTATGCGAATTTTCTGATTGTCAACGACGCGGTGTTGCTGCCGGTCTACAACGATCCGCACGATGCCGAGGCGATCGAAATCTGCCGCAAAGCGTTCAAAGGGCGCGACATCGTTCCCATCGACTGCTCCGTCCTGATCCGCCAGCACGGTTCGCTCCACTGCGTCACGATGCAGTTCCCCGAAGAAGTCTCTATCCGAATTTAATCTTCACATTGCGGTATAGCCGCTGATGAGATCCTCAGCGGACGGCTATCGCGGCTCTTCACTCTTGGAGTCTGAAACGTCGCCTTGCTTATTTGAAGAGGATACTGAAGCCTGTATAGAGGAAATACCCCGAAGCGGCGAAGAGTAAAACGGTAAAAAGAATACGTCTGTATGTCGGTTTCATGGCTGCAAGTATAGCGATTTAACACTAATGTAACACTTCTTTCCTACACTGTCTTCCTATCAACTTAAGGATTCAGAGTATGAAAAAATTGACCTTCCTTTCGGTAGCGGCCGTTGCTGCGCTGGCGACCGAACCCGTCACGATCCAGAAAATCACCGTCGAGGCTACCGCGCCCAAGGGCGATACGCAAAACATCAGCGCCGATGAAATCGTCAAGTTTTCGCGCCAGAGCGATCTGGGGGAAATGCTTTCGGGAGTGTTGCCCGAGATTACCCACGTCCGTACCAGCGCCATCGGGAACGATATCGTCCTGCGCGGTTTCAAACGCGATAACCTCAATGTCACGATCGATGACGCCAAAGTATGCGGCGCCTGTCCCAACCGGATGGACCCTCCGGCCATGCACGTCTCTAGCAGTCAAATCGCATCGGTCGAAGTGAAAGAAGGACCGTTCGACGTCACCCAGTTCGGCAGCCTCGGCGGAGCGATCAACGTCGTCACCAAAGACCCTTCCAAAGGGGTGCACGGAGAAGTTTCCGCAACACTTGGAAGCTATGATTACCGCAAAGTCGGCGCCACCCTTGAAGCGGGGAACGATGCGGTACAGGCCCTGGTCGGATACAGCCGCGAAACAAGCGGCCAGTACAAAGACGGCGACGGCAAAACGATGGCGGAGCAGGCCGACAGCGCCATAACCGCAGGACAGCGTTACTCGGCCGCGCACAAAAACGACGATGCCTACGAGCGCGAGAATTTCTGGACCAAAATCGTCGGAAACATCGGCGACAGCCAGAAACTCACCCTCAGCTATTTCGGCGACCGCGCGGACAACGTCCTCTATGCGCGCTATCCGATGGATGCGCTCATGGACGACACCGACATGTTCAAAGCCAAATACCAGTTCTTCGGTCTGGGGCGCTATTCGGACGAACTGAGCATCGAAGCGTACCATTCCAAAGTCAAACACGATATGGGAACCGATTTCAGAGCCGGGGCGACGAGCCCTTCGGCAACGATGGTCTCCTTGGTCGACGCGACGATCAAAGGGGTACGTGCCGAAAATACGGCTTCGGTCGCCGAAGCCGACGTCACCGTCGGAATCGATCTCTCGACGCGGAACTGGAACGGGACCAAAGGGACCCGGGTTAATCCTTACGCACAGGTTCAGATCCCCGATGCCGATACCGATAACCTCGGTATCTACGCCAAAGCGGTCCGGACGTTCGGTGCGCTCGACGTGAGCGCCGGGCTGCGCTACGACGATACGAGCGTGGATGCCGACCAGGCGTTGATGGCTGCGGCCAAAGACCGTGATTACGACAACGTCAGCGCCAATCTTCTGGGACGCTACCACTACAGCGCGAACGGCAATCTTTTCGTCGGGGCAGGTCAATCGGTCCGTGTTCCCGATGCACGCGAGCTCTATTTCAAGGATATGGGGAACACAAACCTCAACGAAACAATCAACCGCGAAATCGATGCGGGGGTAGAACACACGTTCGGTAACCTTCACGTCAAAGGGACCCTGTTCTACAGCGATATAAAAGACTATATCTATGCCTACAAAGTGGCCGGTTCGACCACGTCGTTCGCCAACATCGACGCACGCATCGTCGGGGGTGACGTCAGCGCCGACTACGCGCTCAACAAAGAGTGGCGCATCGAATCGGGCGTCGCCTACCAGCGCGGAAGCAAAAAAGACACCAATCAGCTCGATTCACTGGCCACGCTGCCGCAAACCGACAAAGACCTTGCCGATATTCCGCCGCTCAAAGGGCGCGTGGCGCTCGTATTCAACGATGAACGCCACTACGCCGAGGCCGAATGGATTGCCGCCAGACACCAGACGTACGACGAAAACAACGGTGAACAGGCAATCGGGGGTTACGGTATTCTGAACCTCAAATACGGTACCGACTTTGACAACGGTTTCTCCCTGAGTGCGGGAATCAACAACTTTTTCGACCGTACCTACGCAGTGAGCAACAGCTACATCGGCCTTACCACCATTTCAGAAGGGGCGCAACCCCTCATCCTGAACGAACCGGGACGCAATTTCTACGCAACCCTCGCGTACAGATTCTAATCCTTGCCCTTCGGGGCATTAGTGTTTTTTCAATACCTCAAATTTTTCCAGAAACCACGAAAAGCCGAACATCAGCCCCGGTGTCTTCGCCTTCGTCTCGTCCATCGCAAAATGTTTCGCTTCGCACCGCGGAATCTCGACCACTTCGATCGCTTCGACATCGATGCCGCCACCGTCGCTTACCTTCATCGAATCGTCCACAACCGCATAGTAAAGGGTCTGCACCGAACCGGCAAAACCGACTGCGGTATAAAACGACGTTACCCTCTCGATCCGTTCGAGCGGGACATCATAACCGCACTCTTCGAGAACCTCTTCGTGGGCAATTTTCCTGAGCGGTTTGTCTTTGTCCACAATCCCGGCGCAGAGCTCGTAGGTGTAACCCTCACCGTTTTTGAGATAAACGGGGGGACGAAACTGGCGTACGACGATCAGCGAATCATGCTCCGCATGGAACAAAAGAATCGCAACGCTGTCGTGGACCTCGACCATATCCCAGGTTTTCAGAATCCCGTCCTGGCGGTACGAAAGACGCTTTGGCCTGACGTAATCGGATTTTTCGCACGGCAGTACCGTAATCTCCTGTATCATCGGAAAACCTCGCTTAGAACGGTTTGGGTTTGAGCGTCTCGGTGTCTACGTAATAAGTTTCGTGAAAATCGAAATAGGGTTTGCGCACCGGTTTTTTGGTCAATGCGGCTTTGAACTCCCGGTCCATTTTGTTGCGGATCGCCTTGAAGGCTTTGGCCTCTTTTCCGCTGAACCCTTCCGTTTTTTTCTTCATGACGGTGAGCGGGTCGATAGGGGTACTGCCCCGGTACATCCCGAAATGGAGGTGGGGGCCTGAAGAGAGGCCGGTAGAACCGACATAACCGATAATCTGCCCCTGCTTGACCTTGGAACCCGATTTTATCCCGGACTTGAACGACTTTTGGTGGGCGTAGAGGCTGGTAAGACCGTTGGAATGGCGGATCTTGATCGTTTTCCCGTATCCGCGCGAATAGCCCGCAAAGCTGACCCGTCCGTCTCCGGTAGAGAGGATGGGCGTACCCGGACGGGCGCCGAAATCGACCCCGAGATGGGCGCGGTAACGCTTCAATACCGGGTGGAAACGGCTTTTGGTAAAACGGGAGGTGATCCGGGGATTGCGCATCGGAAGTTTGAAGATGAATTTCTCGTACTGCGCCCCTTTTTCATCGTAATAGCGTCCGTCGGTATGGCGGTAGACGGCGTAGCGTTTTCCTCCCACTTCGATCATCGCGCCATGCACTTCGGGCATCGAAAAGGGTTTACCCAGACGGTATTTCTGGGTATAGACCATGACGATGGGGTCCCCTTTTTTGATCCCTTTGCGAAAGTCGACCCGCCCTTTGAACATTTTGACGAACACCGACGCGAGATTTTTCGATCCGGTCGTTTTGAGGATGTCGTCGTAGGGGATCGTTTGCAGCGGAAGATAGAGGGTCTCTTTGAACTCTTCGCTGATAATCGGGATCACCTTCATCTTGTACCCTTTTTTGGGAACGTAATAAATCTGCAGCTGCAGTTCGTCATTGACGGGGATCAGAATCTGGCGTATGATGTTTTTGCGATCGACGAGCAACTGGCAGTTGGCGTTGTACGGGATGTCCTCGGTGAGTTTCTGGTCTTCCTTGTCCATGTTGTAGTAGACCGAGAGAGGGAGTTTTTTACGTTCCAGAAAACTCAAAAAACTCTCTCCGTCTTTCCATTTGAACGGCTTGACTACGGCACCGAAAAGGAGCATGGGCAATAACAACAATGCGAAAAAACGACCCATTCTCATCCTTCGGCAATCTACGCTCCCCGCACCGACGCGCGGAGAAAAAAGAAATAAATAATAGCAAAAATTCCATTTACAAAGACGTGTTAAGCTATAATCGCCCATATTTACTCTACGAAAAGGTTACCATGATGCGCATCTGGTTTATTTCCCTGGTCACATTCGGCGCCCTTGGCGCTTCACCCATCTCCACCCCGCTGCTTGACGTCCAAAACGACCGTGCTGCCGTCATGGGCAAAGAGCTTCGGCCCGGGATGAGCGGGTTTATCGTCCGCCATCTCGACGCGTCGCACAGCACGATCATCGCCAATGCCCTCGTTGAAGAGACCAACCCCTCAAACGGCCGTGCGCTCTTGCGCCTCAGCGAATACGACGGCATCCACCAAGACTCGCTCCCCGGCGGAAACTGGCAGCCAAAAGCGGACGATGCCGCGGTTTTGGGATACGACTATTCTCGGGCAATGCTCATCGCGCCCAACGACGACACCTACGATGCGATCACCAAAAGCATGAGCGGCGTCGAATGGGTTCATCCCGACATTTTTACCGCCTATCTCTCCCGCGAAGGGCATCCTACTCCCACGACCGAGGATTTCCACCGTTACTGCACGTCCAACTCGATCGGTCTGCTCTACATCCAAAGTGCCGAAACCCTTTTCACCCTCGACTGCAAAAGCTTTACCTATCTCCAGAGCGCTCCTTCACGGTCGGTATCGGAGAAGAGCGTGGTGCCGTTTTACACCCGCGTTCCGACGATCCGGGCGGCATGGTTCGGCGAGGGAAGCTCGCGCATGGAGAGTTACGAACCCCATTATCTCGAAGCGATCGTTTTAAACAATTCCAAGAACCGTGAGCTATATGAGTTGTTCAAAGCGAAATTTAGCGATAAAAGTGCACTATTGCGCCATTTCGACCTGAAGGAATAACGATGCTCTCACCCAGCGCAATCGAATTTTTTACCCATCTTCTGGGAAAAGAAAACGTCTACAGTGACAAGGCCCACCTGATCGCGTACAGTTACGACGCGACCCGCGAACGGTTTGAACCCGACGCCGTTCTTTTCCCCCGCCATGAACAAGACGTCAGCGACATTCTCAAATACTGTAACAAACACCGTATCGTAATCGTCCCGCGCGGTGCGGGGAGCGGTTTCACCGGTGGAGCGCTTCCGGCCCACGGCGGTATCGTACTGGCGTTCGAAAAACACATGAACAAAATCCTCGAAATCGACATGCAAAACATGGTTGCCGTCGTTCAGCCGGGGGTCATCAACAAAGAACTTCAGCGTGCCGTCGAGGAGGTGGGGCTGTTTTATCCGCCCGATCCCGCCAGCCAGGAGTACTCCACGATCGGGGGAAACGTCAATGAAAACGCAGGCGGCATGCGCGCCGCCAAATACGGCATCACGAAAGACTACGTCATGGCGATCCGTGCCGTCCTTCCCAACGGCGATGTCATCAAAGCGGGGAAACGAACCATCAAGGACGTCGCGGGATACAATATTGCCGGGATCCTTATCGCTTCGGAAGGGACACTGGCCGTCACTACCGAAGTGACCCTTAAACTCCTCTCCAAACCAAAAATGACCAAAACCGCGATGGGGATCTTCCCGACCGTCAAAGACGCGATGGAAGCGGTGTACAAAACGATGGCCAGCGGGGTTACCCCGGTGGCGATGGAGTTTCTGGACAATCTCACCATCCGCGCGGTCGAACAGGTCTATTCCAAAGGGCTCCCGGTCGAAGCCGGGGCGATTCTCGTCACCGACGTCGACGGCAATCTCGAAGAGGACCTTGATTTCCAGCTGGGAGTCATCGAACGGGTTTTCCGCGAAAACGGATGCAGCGATTTTCGAATCGCCCAAAACCAGCAGGAAGCTTCGGATTTGTGGTTTGCCCGTCGCAACGCGAGCCAGTCGCTTTCGGTTTACGGAAGCAAAAAGCTCAACGAGGACGTCACGGTTCCCCGCTCCGCACTCCCCGAGCTGCTCGAAAAATTCTACGCCATCGCCGACAAATACGGTATTAAAATCCCCTGCTTCGGACATACGGGGGACGGCAACGTCCATACGAACGTCATGGTCGACGGCAAGGACCCTGAACAGGTCAAGATCGGGTACAAAGCGATTGAAGAGGTGTTCCAGGCAACAGTCGACCTGGGAGGGACGCTGAGCGGCGAACACGGTATCGGACTGGCCAAAGCCCCCTATATGCACATGGCCTTCACCTCCGAAGAGATGGCGCTGTTCCAGTCGATCAAACGTGCCTTCGATCCCAACAACATCCTTAACCCCGCCAAGATGGGACTTGAATAACGGATGGATTACCGAACGGCATGGCGGCGGACGCGGCTTTTTTTCCTGATGCTTTTCGACCGTGACATCACGGTCTATGCGTCCAGTCTCAGTTTCTACACGATTTTCACGGTCGTCCCGCTGCTGATCATTTCGCTGAGCCTTATCGCCAACGTTCCCGTTTTCGAAGAACAGTACGCCAAAATCCAGATTTTCATTTTCGAAAACATCATGCCGGTCCATACCGCGGCGATCGCCGGGTACCTTGAATCATTTTTCCAAAATTCGGTTCAGCTGGGGATTATCGGATTTACGACGATGGTCGTCTCGTCGATGCTCTTTTTCCAAAACTTCGAAAACATCGCCGAAAAGATTTTCAAAGCCCCTCCCCGCCGATTCTGGGATGCACTCACCACCTACTGGACCCTGATCACTCTCACCCCCATCGTCCTCATCACCTCGATGAGCCTGCGTTCGTATATCCAGACCTCCTTCGGCGGTGAATGGATCGCCACCGTGTTGTCGGTTTTCCCTTTCCTGCTGCTGTGGGGGATCTTTTTTATCATCTACAAAATCGCGATCAACGCCGAAGTCTCCACCAAAGCCGCGGCGTTCAGCTCGTTCGTCGTCGCGCTGGTGTGGGGAGTCGCCAAGAACAGTTTTGTACAGTACGTTTTTATGAACCACACCTACGCGACAATGTACGGTTCGTTTTCTTCGCTGATCTTTTTCTTCCTGTGGATCTACGTCTCGTGGATTATCGTCATCTACGGGATGAAACTATGTTATCTGATAAACCGCGCCGCCAAACACCGCGCCGCCCGTCACCCCTAACGCCCAAAACGCCTCTTTGCGGACCATCGCCGCGAGGGCAAGAACGACGCTTGCTATCCCCGCCCACATCGGAACGTACACCGTTCGCACATCCCCCCATTCGAACAGTGCGATCAGATAGGGGTCGAACCACGATGCCCAGGGGGTGAGATGAAGCGCCGCTACAAGTGGATAGTAAAGGTTGAAGAGCAGTGCCAGCGGAATCGAGGCGATATGAGCCCAACCGAACTTCCCGAATACCGCAAGGGAAACGGGGAGGAGCACCAGATAGCACCATACGTGTAACGCCAAAAAAATCTGCCACGGCTTCCAGTGTTCATAATGACGCAGAAAGACGAAAATCGACAGTACGCCGAACGCCGAAAACCAGAAGCCGAGGGCGAAAAAGAGCCTCGGCCAAAACGCCAGCAGCAAAATCACCGCGATGAGCAGGGTCTGGAAGGAAACGATCCGTATGCCGCGGTCATACAGCCAGTACCCCACAACGAGCATCCCGAACGCGCGTACCATTGCAGGATTGAACTCCAGCGCCCACAAATAAGCGAACAAAACGGCTGCCACTACCCCAAAAAGATCCCGATGGCCGTGACGGTAGGGAAAATAACGGCTTTGAACCCATCCATAAGGTCGGCGTAGGAGGAAATAAATGATGAGGGTAATGATGCCGTAATGGTAGCCGCTGATCGAGAGGATGTGGCTCAGTCCCATCGCGCCGACGAGCTCCTGAAGTTCCTGCGAAAAGGGGGTTGCCACGAAAAGCGCCCCGTAGAGCTCTTTCATCCATATATCGTCGTGCATGGACGCAATGGCGCGGTACCCTTTTTCTTTGAGGCTTAGCGGCGGATAGACCTCTTCGATCACGGCTTGAGCCCGGAATCCCCGCAGATAATCAAGAAACGAGAGGTGTTTCACCTTCAGTTCCAGCAGCACTTCCCGCCCCCGCAAATCCCGCAGATAAGGGCTCATCGCGCTTCGTACGGCCGCTCCTCCCTCCAGGCGGAACTTGATCGATGTTTTGGGCATATCCCCGATCAGGCGGACTTCCTGATCGATCACCGCGGCACGCACCAGGGGATCGTCGAAACGGGTCAGTTCGCGGTAGCCGTAGTATTCCCATGCAAGAGAGACAAAAGCGATGAGAAAGGCTAATGCGGCAAAAACGAAAGCACCGGAGCGATCGAACAGTTCGACCCGCTCCAGCACCCTCATCGCTAAATCACCGGCATCGAGACGATTTCGTCTCCCTCGACGTTCATCGTCGCGCTCTTCATATCGATGTTTTCATACACAATCTGTGCGGCGCCGAACGTCGGGCGGTCGACGAACCGGGTAAACTTCTTCTGGAACATCAGCTTCACATGCCCCGTCGGCCCGTTACGCTGCTTGCCGATGATGATTTCGGCTTCCTCTTCCTCTTTTTCGACGTACTTGGAGATAAACTCTTTTCCGGCGGCAATCGCCTCTTTTTCCCGCTCTTTTTCCTCTTTGTAGAGGTAGACGTCGTTACGGTAGACGAAAAGAATGATATCGGCATCCTGCTCGATCGATCCCGATTCGCGGATATCGCTGAGCATCGGACGTTTGTCCGCGCGCGATTCGAGGCTCCGGTTGAGCTGTGAAAGGGCGACGATGGGGATCCCCAGTTCCCGCGCCAGCATTTTGAGCCCCCGCGAAATCTCACTCACCTCGAGATGGCGGTCTTTCCCCCCGGTGCCGTTCATGATCTGGAGGTAGTCGATGACGGCCAGTTCAATCTCGGGATGACGGCTTTTGAGCTTGCGAAGTTTGGAACGGAGCTGATGGATGTTGACCGATCCGTGGTCATCGACAAAAAGCTTGGAATGGCGCATCTTCTCCACCGCATCGTTGAGCCGTTTCCACTCCTCGGCGTTCATGTCCCCGACCCTCAACCGCTGCAGCTGGATCGACGTCTGGACACTTAAGAGACGGAGCATCAGCTGTTCGGCGGGCATCTCTAGGGAGAAAAACGCGACTCCGCTCCCTTTGTCGAGGAGGTTTTGAACCATGTTCAGCGCAAACGAGGTGTTGTGCGTTACGGTCATATCTTCGAGTAAAAAGCGGTGATTACCATCAATTACGAACCCATAATAATCATCAATTCGATCTGCTTCGACCTTGATACCCGTATGCTTCACGTCTCTTGTAGTTTTTCTCTTCCTTGCTTTTTTACGTTCAATTTTGACGGGTATTTGGTCTAAATCTCCAGCAATACGTATCCTGTATACTGTTGTTTCATATCCAATAGATTTTATTGCTGCTTTTTTTGGAACCAGTGACGCTCGAAAACCAAGCGTATCGATAAGATACTTTATTTGGCGAGCCAATGCCTCGTCTTTCTGAACTATTTCAAAAACATGGTACCGATCGTCATAATATCCGTCACTGTCAATCAATCCAGCAAGAAGCTCAAGACGATTGTGACGACTGTTGCGAATATACTCATGAGGAATATACTTATTGTCAAGCAGATTCATCTCACGTAGAACCGCCTGAAGAGAAAACTTTTGAGATTGATCACCCCCTCTATGCCCAGAAGTAATCGAATAGGTTGGGCATTTTCCTTCAGAAGCTACTTCCGTTACTTTCAAGCCTAAATTTTGTGCATATCCTTCAAGATACTCGACGATTTCTCTATCTTTAGTTGCAATAGCTACATTGCTTTTAGTCCCATCTCCAAGCCATATACCCAGAAAATAGGGATCTACCGCACAAGACTGTTCATCAAATTCAATCCCTACCTTATACCCTTTGTAATTGTTTTTGAATTTATCAGAACGTGAAATATAATCCCTGAGTGAAATATCAAGAACGTCACCATGTTCATGAGGCCCTTCTTTGCGACTTCGCTTTAAGGACAGAATATGCGATTCGTTGACACGATAATCAATTCCTTTATTCTGTCGAATCCAATACATCATTTCGCGTCCGCGTGCCAGCGAAAGAACTTTTCTTGGTTTTGAATCATCTCCCATTAATAAATCGCCCGTCTTGACTTCTTCGACGTTCTTAAGCGTTCCGTCAAACATAACGACTTTAGTCCCTTTCCCTAGACATTTCCCCATCGCCGGACGCGCCGCGATGATGACCAGATCCCCTTTTCCAAATCCCGTTGTCATTTTGTTCAGTTCCGCATACCCCGTATCGACGCCGACAAGTACAGCGTCACCGCGCGCTTTCATCTCCTCGATGTAACGCATCGTCTCATCCGTCACCGTCGGAGCGTCCTTGAAATCGGTCGCCTGCGAGCTTTGGGTGATTTCGTAGAGCTTTTTCTCGACGAGATCGACGACGTCGGTTCCACCGAGCTCCTCTTCGAGGGTCACGCGCTTGATTTCGGTAGTCAGCGTCAGGAGGTGGCGCTTGATCGCCTTGTCCTTGATCTCCTGGACGTAGGCTTTGGTGTTGGCGATCGGGTTGGCGGTAAGGATCTCGACCATCACCCGCTCGTCAAACTGCCCCTTCGCGTTCAGCTCCTTCTTGATAAACTCTTCATCGATGGGAAGATCGCGATGGGAGAGGGAGAGCATGGAGCGGTAAATCTCCTGGTGTGCCGCGAGATAAAAATCTTCGGGGCTCAGCACCGCTTCGAATTCATCAAACTGCGAAGGGTCGAAAATGATCGAACTGAGGATCGAGCGCTCGAACGCCAGGTTGTACAGGGATTCTTCCATATTACTCTTCCTCTTTCGCCATTTTCTCAACTTCTTCCACAAAACGCTCGACCAGCTTGTCCTCTTCGAGGCGGGCGACCACCTCCCCCTTGACCATCACAAGCCCCGAGCCTTTGCCGTAAGCAATCGCCACGTCGGCGTGCTTGGCTTCGCCGATCGCGTTGACGACGCATCCCATCACCGAGAGGTCGAGCGGCTTTTTGATATGCTTAACCCGCTCTTCGATCACGCTGACCGCACTCACCAGATCGGCTTCGATTCGGCCGCAGGTGGGGCAGGAGATGATGTTGGGGCCCTCTTTGGCGACGCCACTGTCTTTGAGAATCGCGCGGCCTACGCGAATCTCCTCTTCGAGTTCCCCCGTGATGGAGACGCGCATCGTATCGCCGATCCCCTCCAGCAACAGCGTCCCCAGCCCAATCGCGCTTTTGATCGTCGCGTGAAAGGCGGTCCCCGCTTCGGTCACTCCCAGATGGAAAGGGTAGTTGTTTTTGGGCCGAAGCAGCCGGTAGGCTTCGACGGTGCGCTGGACGTCGCTGGCTTTGAGAGAGACTTTGATGTCGGTAAAACCGAGATCTTCGAGAAATTTGATGTTGTATTCGGCCGAAGCGACCATCCCCTCCGGCGTCGCCCCGTAGCGCTGCTCGAACTCTTTTTCCAGACTCCCCGCATTGACCCCGATCCGGATCGGGATATTCCGTTCCCGGCACGCTTTGACCACTTCCCGGACCCGGTTTTTCTCCCCGATGTTTCCGGGATTGATCCGGATGCAGTCGACGCTTTCGGCGGCGATGAGGGCAAGTTTATAATTGAAATGGATATCAGCGACGAGGGGTAGCGATATCTGCTCTTTAATCGCTTTGAGCGCCAGGGCGTCCTCTTCGTCGGGGACGGCGACGCGGACGATATCGCATCCGGCGAAATGCAGACGATTGATCTGCTCCACCGTCGCGGCGACGTCCGCGGTGCGCGAATAGGTCATCGACTGCACCGATATCGGCGCATCCCCGCCGATCGCGACGTTTCCGACAAAAATCTGTTTGGTAGGATAGCGTGTAATCATGGGGCGATTATACCATGAATTACGTGAACTCGACGGGGTCCATATCGATCTCGCACAGAGGCGATTTGACGTATCTGAGCGCACGGATGAGTTCGGTGCTTTTGTCGCTGCGCAGCAAAATCTGAAAACGGTATTTATTGCCGATCTTCTCGATTGCGGAGGCACCATGCCCGATTACCTCGACCGTTTTAATCCCCTCGAGGACTCCAAGCGCCTTCTCCATCTGCGTTTTCGCTTTAAGAGCGTTTTTGTCGGCGTAGAGCAACCGGGCCAGTTTTTTCGTCGGCGGATAGCGCCCTTCGCGCATTCTCAGCTCCTCTTGCAAAAACACTTCGTAATCGTCGAGGTAACGGCGGAAAAAATGTTCGTTGAGACTCTGGACGTAAACCGTCGCTTCCCCTTTGCGGCCGCTGCGTCCGGCGATCTGTATCAGCAGCGAGAGGGCCCTCTCCCGTGCTCGGTAATCCGCCTGGGCCAGGAGGTTGTCGATCCCCATCACCACGGCGAGGGCGATATCGTGGTAATCGTGCCCCTTCGAGAGCATCTGGGTTCCCACCAGCAGGTCGATTTCGCGGTTGTTGAACGCTTTGAGGGTCTTGACCAGTTTGTTCTGGGTCGTAATTTTGTCCCGGTCAAACTGCGCGACGCGCAGACCCTCTTCCAGCGCTTCGAAATGTTCGACCGCCTCGGCGGTCCCAAGGCGCGAGGTTTCGAGGCTGCCGCTTTGACATTTGGGGCATACCGATGGGATCACCTCGGTGTATCCGCAGTAATGGCATTTGAGGGCGCGGGCGTTTTTGTGCAGGCTCATTCCGACGGTGCAGAACGGGCACTCGACCCTATAGCCGCACGTGCCGCAGACAAGGTATTTGAAATTGGCGCGCGTCGGGATAAAAACGATCCCCTGGTGCCCCGCGCGGTAGTTTTCCCGTACCGCCGCATCGATTGCCGGGCTCAGGGCCTCGATGGAAGGTTCGAACACGAACCGCCGCTGCGAGCCGAAATATCCCCCCCGCAGACGGAATGCCGGAAATTTCGCATAACTTGACAAACTCGGGGTGGCACTTCCCAGCACGACCGGGATCGAGAGCTCTTTAGCGATGTAAACGGCCATATCGCGGGCATTGTAACGGGGGCGCGAAGAGGATTTGTAGCTCTCGTCGTGCTCTTCGTCCACGACGATCAGCCCGAGGTCCGGAATCGGGAGAAAAAGGGCCGATCTGGGCCCCGCGACGATCCGGGCAGAGCCGTTGTCGATTTTTGCCAGCGCCTCTTTTTTCTGTTTGGGGGTCATTTTCGAATGCCACAAAACCACACTTTCGCCAAAATGGTTCCGAAAACGCTTTTCCATCTGGGGGGTGAGGGAGATTTCGGGCAAAAGCAGCAGACACCGTTTCCCCAGCGCCAGCACTTCGTCCATCCGCTTCATGTAGATCTCGCTTTTGCCCGCACCCGTATCCCCGAACAGCAGCGATACGCTATGCTTCCGGATAAACGCGAGCGCTTCCTCCTGCTTGGGCGAAAGGGTGATCGTCACCGCGCAATGCGGCTCCTCACCGCTTAGATTCTCTGTGATGTTTCGGGAGGCATAGGGGACAAACAGGTTGAGCGCTTCACCCAGCGAACAGCCGTAATACTCCGCCATAAAAGCCGCCGTGCGCATCTGATGTTCCGCATAACATCCGGACGCAACGGCGGTTATGCCCAGCGTTTCAAACGCGGGCCGATCGACCGCCTCGACCACCGTCCCCTCCATCGCCCGACCCGAAAGGGTTGCACCGACGACGTCCCCTTTTTCAAGCGGCGCATCGTGCGAATAAGTGAGCGGTTCAAGCGGGGAGCCCAGCAGGGCGATGCGGTAAAAATGCACGGTTATCTTTGCTTTATCAGGAAATGGTGAAAATTCAGTCGGTCAGACTTTGGCACAGGGCCGAGGCACGATCGCACGAGAACGTCCCGTTGGCGCGGGTATAGGTGAACGTCGCCGTCCCCCCCGCTGCCTGGTAGGTGTAGGTATTCGCCCCCGTTTTCATCCAATGACCCGGTCTGTTCGCCGATACGATCCCATAGGTTAAGATGCCGTTGTTGTTAAACAACGTCACCCCTTCGGTGTTTTCGGCCGCGCCGTCGAGCGATGCGATAAACGTCGTATCCCCCGTCAGTAAGCGCCCCTGCCGTTCGCTGATGATCCCGGCGCGTATCGCGGCGACGTCGCTGCGCCCTTTCGAGACATGGGCATCATCGCGGGTCGCACCCAATCTGGGGATGGCAATCGCCGCGAGAATCCCCAGCACAACGATCACAAATACCAGTTCGATCATCGTAAACGCATTTCTTTTTTTCATGCTAACACCTGCTGTGGGGCTGATTTAAAGTAAAATCGGCATATCAATCTGTTCGATATCATACATCCCGATTATACTTTATAAGAGGTTAAAAGAGGGATGTTTTTCCGGCTCGAAAAGCCGAAAAAACAGTAGTACTTAGATCTATCAGCGAGTAACTTGCTGTCCGCCGACGACGTGAGCACCGTTTACGCTGGCATCAATGGTACCGGTAATCGTCAATGTATTCCCGGCAATTGTTGCAGTACCAGCCGCCAGATCGTTCGCAGCTGCGCACGATTCGATCGTTGTAAGATCAGTCGGTACTGTCCCGGTTGCCTGCGCTACCGATGCAACGTCACTGATACATGTTCTTGCGTTCGCAAGCAATGCCGATTGTGTCGCATCGTCACGCGTTGCCGCCAGACGGGGAATCGCAACCGCCGCCAAAATACCCAGAATAACGATCACGAAGATCAACTCGATCATAGTAAAACCAGAACGTTTCATGGTTTACTCCTTTTGTATGAATGAAATGTGCATTACCCTTGTAACGCTACAGTGATTATGAACCCATTTTTCTTAGAAAATGTTGAATTTAAACAGAAACCGACAATCCTTGATGTGACAGTAAGGGTTCAACGAGAGTGTGGCATAATAACCGAAACGACGCAGGAGAAAATCATGAAAATAGCCGTTCCCGTAGTGGATGAAACACTCAAAATGGCCGGCAATGCGGGACATACCCCCTACTTTGCGGTCTTCAATCTCAGCGGGGGGATGTTCAAAAGCTTTACCCTCGAAGGGCTCAGAGCCAACCCGAAAGTCGCGGGGGAAGAGGATCACCACCACGACCACGACGCACCCCACACATGCGATCACGACGATGACGACGTCGAACACATCCGCGCCCACGACACGATGGCCGAAGCGATCGAAGACTGCGACTATCTCGTTGTCAAAATGGCGTGCAAAAACACCGCCAAAAGCATGAGCAACGTCGGCGTGAAACTCCAAAAATACAACGGGAGCGAAGCCCTCGCCCCGAAAATCCTCACCGAATTGGCCCCTCAGTTCAAATAATCCGCCGCTTTAATTCTCGTTTATAAATTGGAGGCGTATAATTCGCCCCGTAAACGGAGCGGCTCGCTTCAAATTTTCGCTGACCGTACAGTACGGCGGCGAACCCAAAAGGCAAAACAACACCATGATTTCCGCAGAGATTGAGACGTTAGGCATAAAAAACACCGGGAAAATTTTCCACAACCTCAGTTACGATGAATTGATCGAACACGAACTCGCGAACGGTGAATGTCACCTCGCCAGTAACGGCGCTACGATGGTCGATACCGGTATCTTTACCGGCCGAAGCCCCAAAGACAAATATTTTGTCGACCGCGACCCCTCGAACAAATACATTGCGTGGGGCGACGTCAACAAAAAAGTCGACAAAGCCGTTTTCGACGAACTGCTGGTAGTGGCCCGCGAACAACTCTCCAACAAAGATCTCTACGTCACCGACGTTTTCTGCGGCTCGAGCCTTTCGAGCAAACGCTCCGTCCGATTTGTCTCCGAAATCGCATGGCAGTCCCATTTTGTCAAAAACATGTTTATCCGCCCTACGGAAAAAGAGCTCGAAGGTTTCTCTCCCGACTTCACCGTTCTCAATGCGTGTAAAGCGGTCAACGAGAAATGGAAGAACCACGGACTCAATTCCGAAGTATTCGTCCTCTTCAGCGTCGAAGACAATCTCTGCATCATCGGCGGAACCTGGTACGGCGGTGAGATGAAAAAAGGGATTTTCTCGATGATGAACTACTGGCTTCCCCTCGAAGGAAAGCTCCCGATGCACTGTTCGGCCAACGTAGGGCCCGAGGGAGACACCTGCTTGTTCTTCGGCCTCAGCGGCACCGGTAAAACCACCCTCTCGACCGACCCGAAACGGGCGTTGATCGGGGACGACGAGCACGGATGGGACGAAGAGGGGATCTTCAACTTCGAAGGGGGATGTTACGCCAAAGTCATCAACCTCGATCCCGCCAGCGAGCCTGAAATCTATCAGGCAATCCGCCGTAACGCGCTCCTCGAAAACGTCGTATTCGACGAAGACGGAAACGTCCACTACCACGACGGTTCAAAAACGGAAAACACCCGTGTTTCGTATCCGATCGAGCACATCGAAAACCATCAGCCTTCCCTCAAAGCGCCTCATCCCAAAAACATCATTTTCCTCTCCGCCGACGCATTCGGCGTACTGCCCCCGGTCAGCAAATTGACCAAAGAGCAGGCTATGTACTACTTCCTCAGCGGCTATACGGCCAAAGTTGCCGGAACCGAACGGGGCATCACCGAGCCGGTCGCAACGTTCAGCTCGTGCTTCGGGGAAGCGTTCCTTCCTCTGCATCCGACCGTCTATGCGAAACTGCTCGGTGAGAAGATCGACCGCTACGGCGTCAATGTCTACCTCGTCAACACCGGATGGACCGGAGGCGGTTACGGCGTCGGAAAACGGATGAGCATCAAAGACACCCGCGCGTGCATCAACGCCATCCTCGACGGATCGATCCGCGAAAGCGAATTCGACAAGACCAACACGTTCGGTTTTTACATCCCCAAAACCCTGGGAGACATCGATCCGGTGATCCTCAACCCGCGCAACGCGTGGGCGGATAAAGACGCTTACCTCGTACAGCGCGACAAACTTGCTGCCATGTTCATCGAAAACTTCAAAAAATATATCGGAAATGCCGACAGCAATTTCGACTACTCCGCAGCCGGCCCGCAGCTTCCCTAATCTTTTTTCTTTTTAACGTCTTTTCTGCTTTTCTCTTCTGCGAGAAAAGCAGAAAAAAGAGCATACCGTGCTCCAAGAACGCTCGTTCCTCTCGATACTACGCCTTTGAAACGCTCCTAAGTATCGGATCACAGGTATTTTGGTGTCTATTTTTGCGTTCTGCAAAAATCATTTCATGAAAACGCATTGCCCTCGCAACACACCCTGAACCTGTAATAATTAAAGAAGATAAGAAAAAATGGATCGCGGGAAAAGCGGCAGGGCGGAGAAAAAGCCCTGCCGGGAGATTAGCAAGAGTAGGTAGTTTTGAACTCGAACGCCGTAGGACGGGCTTCATAAGGCCACACTTGCGTTTCGAATTTGTAGTGCTGATACGTATCGATAAACAAATCGGTCATAACAGGCTTGAGGAACTCGTTGTCGCGAATCAGCGCTTCGAGTGAACCGCGAAGCGTGTGCGGCATTTGAGGGATCCCTTTTTCGCGGATTTCGTCGAGGCTGAGTTCGAAAAGGTCTTCATCCATCGGTCCTACCGGTACCATTTTGTTTTTGATACCGTCAAGTCCTGCGAGAAGCATCGCGGTGAACGCAAGGTACGGACACGCCGTTGAATCCGGGAAGCGCATTTCGACGCGAACCGCTTTTTCACCCGCACCGTAAGGGACGCGGCAAGAAGCCGAACGGTTCTGGCTCGAATAGGTGAGGATCGAAGGAGCTTCGAATCCGGGGATCAGACGTTTGTACGAGTTGGTTGAAGGGTTTGTAAACGCCGCAACCGCACGCGCGTGGTGGAAGATACCGCCGATGTAGTGGAGCGCCGTTTCGCTCAGGTTGCCGTATCCGCCTTCTCCGTAGAAAAGGTTTTTGCCGTTTTTCCAGATCGACTGGTGAACGTGCATACCGTTACCGTTGTCTCCGTAGAGCGGTTTTGGCATGAACGTAACGGTTTTGCCGTTAAGGTGAGCAACCATTTTGATGACGTATTTGAGTTTCTGGACGTTGTCCGCCGCTTCGACGAGCGTACCGAAAACGATACCGATCTCGCCCTGTCCCTGTGCAACTTCGTGGTGTCCGAGAACGACTTCAAGTCCGACCTGCTCAAGCACAAGCATCATCTCGGCGCGGAGGTCTACCATCGTATCGATCGGAGCGACCGGGAAGTATCCCCCTTTGGTGCGTGGGCGGTGGCCTGTGTTGTAACCGTCTTTGAACGATTTACCGTCGTTCCATACACCTTCTTCAGTGTCGACTTCGTAGTACGAGCAGTTCGCTTCGTCACGAATTTTGACGTCGTCGAAGACGAAGAATTCATTTTCAGGACCGAAATACGCGACATCGCCGACACCGGCGTTGGCAAGGTGCTCAAGAGCTTTTTTCGCGATAGAACGTGGGCATTTTTCGTACATCTGGCCTTTGTAGATATCGTAAACGTCACAGAAAACGATAATGGTCGGATCGGCCGTAAACGGATCCATGAACGCCGTCGGCGCATCCGGTTTAAGAATCATATCCGAACGGTTGATCGGCTGCCACGCTTCGATAGACGAACCGTCGAAAGGGAGGCCGTTTTCAAACATACCCGCGTTAACCGCGCTCATGCGGTACGTTACGTGGTGCCATGTCCCTTTCATATCGGTGAAGCGGAAATCGACGAACTGAACGTCGTTTTCTTTACAAAAACTGAAAAACTCGTCTACGCTGTTTACGAATTTACCCATGTATTTCTCCTGAATATTTTTACTTACGGCAGTATAGCAAAAATACCCCGGTTTGAGAGGGAAGAAACTGATTAAAAATTAATCAATTCTCGATCACGCCCCCGGTATAGTGCGCATTTTGTGTACCCGAATCTTCGGGCGACCGCTGCCGCCTCGTCGCTGTAAAGACCTACCTGGTCGGGACGGTGGGCATCCGAACCGAACGTGATCGGAATATCGAGTTCGGCGATTTCGGCCAGCAGCGAAGGAGAAGGATACGATTCGTTGATCGGCTTCCGCCATCCCGCGACGTTGATTTCGACCGCCATGTCGGCTTTTTTGATCGCTTTGAGCGCCTCTTTGGCCAACAGCCGTATGTCGGTTTGGGGAAGAAACTTGAAGACCTTGAGCAAATCAAGATGTCCGACAATGTCGAAACGGCCGCTCTTTGCCATCGCTTCGATCAGGCCGAAATAGCGGCGATAGACCGTATCCAGGTCCATCCCTTCGTAACGGCCGATGAATTCGGGGTTGTCAAAGCCCCAGTCGTCGATAAAATGGACGCTGCCGATCAGGTAATCGCACGGGCGTTCCAGTACCCGATCGTCCATATACCCCGGCAAATAATCGACTTCGTATCCCGCCAAAACGGTAATGCGCCCGCCGTATCGCTCCTGCGCTTCGCGTATCCACGCTTCGTAGCGGTCCATCTCCTCGAAACGCATCCGGTACTCGGGATCGTAATGCATCGGCGCATGGTCGGAAAAACCGAAATATTCGGTTCCGCACGCAATCGCCGTCTCGACGTATTCGTTCACGCTTCCCGTTGCATGATTGCACAAAACCGTATGGTTGTGAAGATCGACTTTCATTACCGTTCATCCGAAAAATTAAAGATTTATCATGCTATTATAGTGCAATTTTTTGTGAGGTTACCGTTATGACGCAAGAAGAACTGGACGCATTAATGAACGGCGATATGGATTTGGACGAAACGTTCGAAGAGAGCGAAACGTCCCAACCCGATGCCGCAGAGAGCGAAGAAGCGCCCTCCGACGAACCCGATCCGCACAGCTACCGCGTATCCGCCCTTCACAGCTGGCCGCCTCCACCGCCGACGGACGACAACAAAATGGTCCATCAGCTCGACGACGTGACCAAAGAGAGCGAGCAGAAAGCGACCGAAATCTTCGATTTGATCGAAGGGATCAGCAACGATCTCGCCGACGGCGAAAAACAGATCAAGAAAGTGGGCGGCGTATTACAGGGTAACATCGACCTTTTCGAAACCCTCAGCCAGAAATTCCCCCACGTCGACGCGTTCAAAACGCAGCTGGAGAAAAACCGTGAAGCGCAAAGCGAAGCCGACGCGATCCTCGATATGCTCCAAAACGGCGGGGACACGATCATGAACGTGATGGACATCATGCAATACCAGGATATCCACCGCCAGAAAATCGAACGGGTCATCAACGTCATGCGCGCCCTTTCCACCTACATGAATCACCTTTTCGCCGGTAAAATCGACGATTCCAAACGGGTTACTTCCGCCGTTCACCTCCCCGGCGACACAACGACCGACGACGTCGTCAGCAGCGACGATATCGAAGCCCTGCTCGCCTCTTTCGGGAAAAAATAGGCCTCTCATTCCGCGGGTTCCCCGCATCGGCCTGCAAATCTGCATCTAACCCCAAATTTTCATTCTCCTTGTAACTTTTTTTCGATAAAATTCGCCCACATTTTTAACAGACGGAAAACCCTTGAACAAAGTCGAACTCCTCTCTCCCGCGGGCAATCTCGAAAAGCTCAAAATCGCCATTGATTACGGTGCCGATGCCGTGTACGGCGGCGTGAGCCATTTTTCGCTCCGGATCCGTTCGGGGAAAGAGTTCGACATGGAGAGTTTCAAAGAGGGGATCGACTACGCCCATGCGCGGGGCAAAAAAGTCTACGTCACCATTAACGGTTTTCCGTTCAATTCGCAGCTGAAGCTCCTCAAAGAACACATTTCCCAGATGGCGTCACTGGAACCCGATGCGTTCATCGTCGCGACGCCGGGGGTCCTCAAACTCGCCCACCAGATCGCTCCGCACATTCCGCTGCACCTCTCGACGCAGGCAAACGTCATGAACGTGCTGGATGCGCAGGTATATTACGACATGGGCGCGCGGCGCATCATCGCGGCGCGCGAGATTTCGCTCAAAGACCTCCAGCAGATCAAAGCCGAACTCCCCGACCTCGAAATCGAAGTTTTCGTCCACGGATCGATGTGTTTTGCCTACAGCGGGCGCTGCCTCATCTCGACGCTCCAGAGCGGGCGTGTTCCCAACCGTGGAAGCTGCGCTAACGATTGCCGTTTCCCCTACGAAATGTACGCGGCCAATCCCGAAACGGGGACGCTTTTCAAGCTCGTCGAGGACGAAGGGGTCGGAACTTACATCATGAATTCCAAAGACCTCAACCTTGCCAGCCATATCAAGGAGATTCTGGATGCGGGGTGTGTCGATTCACTCAAAATCGAAGGACGCACCAAAGCCCCCTATTACGCCGCGATCACCGCAAAAGTCTATCGTCGTGCGATTGACGATTATTATGCCGGGCAATTCGACGGCGAGACGTACCAGCGCGAACTGAACACGATGCAAAACCGCGGTTTCACCGACGCCTACCTCATCAACCGCCCGTTCGAGAAACACGACACCCAGAATCTCGATTTCACGATGATGATGGGGACCCACCAGGTGAGCGGCCTCGTCGATGAGAGCGGAGAGTTTTTCGAATGCAAATACAAAACCTTCCCCGGCGATGCGATGGAGCTGGTCTTCCCCGAAGGATCACCCGTCGAAGCGGTCGAGAACGACATCGGACGTATCTGGGAGGAGGAAGGGGGATGGAAAATCTCCTTCAAACAACTCCTGGCCGAAAGCGGCAAGGTGTGGGACCAGGTCCACAGCGGCAACCTCAACCGTTTCGTCCTGCCGGCCAAATTGCCGCCGTTTACGTTTTTCCGTATTCCAGCTACCGAAGAAATGGGGGTGATAACCAAATGTTGAGATGCCCGAAGCGAAAGCTTTCCCGGGCCGGATTGATAAGCGATCTCTTCAGGAGACAATCGGTGCGCACGCATGCGCTTTAATTGCCAGAGTTTAAAATTCACATACGAGGAAGAGAACAGACAATGAAATTTGTATCAATCATCATGGGGAGCAAAAGCGATTTCGACGTTATGAAATCGTGCTCGGAAACACTCGAAGCGTTCGGCGTACAGTACGAACTGATCATCTCCTCGGCTCACCGCAGCCCGGAACGTACGAAAGACTATATCGCGAAAGCCGAAGCCAAAGGGGCGCAGGTTTTCATCGCCGCAGCCGGCATGGCGGCACACCTGGCGGGCGTTCTGGCTTCCAAAACGATCAAGCCGGTCATCGGGGTACCGATGAGCGCATCGGCACTGAGCGGTATCGACGCCCTCCTCTCCACGGTTCAGATGCCTGCGGGTATGCCGGTCGCGACCGTCGCCATCGGAAAAGCGGGAGCCATCAACTCGGCCTATCTCGCGATGCAGATCATGGCCCTCGAAAACGAAGAACTTCGCATGAAGCTTCAGGAAGACCGCATCTCCAAAGCGAAAAAAGTGGAGATGGATTCACTCGAAATCGAGACCATTCTATAAATTTTATACGACTGTCCGGCGAAGCCGGATCAGTCTACTCTGACATTATCTTTTTCCCCTTCTCTTAAACCGAATCGGCTTTTCGGTACACTTTTTGCTAAACTATTCAAAAGATTACACCTATTTAAAGGCGGTTAGGCATGCAGGGACATTGGATGAGTATCGACGAATACGCGCGGCTGGCGCAAATGGACCGAAGCGAGGTTGAGACGCTGATCGTTCGCGGAAAGCTCACCACCTTCGTCGAAGACGGAAAGGTACTCATCGACGCGACACAGGGGATGGCGGGAATCGTCCCCTCAACCCTGCATGAGCTCAGCGCGTCCGAAGCCGACGTTACGATGGGGGCCAATTTCGTCGAAAAGACGATCGGGACCATCATCAACCTCCACGAAAAAGTCCTCGTTGCCAAAGAAGAGACGATCGAATCGATCAAGAACGAAAACGAATTTCTCAAAGAGGCCCTCGCGTCACTTCAGGAGCTCTACGAAGAAGACCGCAAAACGATCGAAACCCTCACCGAACAGCTCCGTCTCTCCCAGCAGGAGGTCGAGTTCATGCGCCGCAAATACAAACTGATGTGGGGCAAAGTGATCGACGAGTACGGCACGGAAAAAGCGTGACCATCCAGCCCGAATGTATCGGGTGCATCGCCGCCCAAAGCCGTCGCGTATGCGATGCGATCCATGCCGATGAAACCCTGAGCGGCGAAATCACCCGCTATGTGGACGGGAAACTCGAAGAAGCCGATTTCTCCCTTTCACCTCCCGTTCTGGCCGCACCGCTTTATGAAGCGATGGCGCGTATCGCCGGAAAATACGATCTGTATGACGAACAAAAATGCCAGGCAACCGCGCAGGCGCGTGAATATCTTCCCTACCTTCGCGAAACGATCGAATCGGCTGAAGACCCGCTTACCGCCCTGCTGAAAACGGCGGTCGTCGGCAACGTCATCGATCTGGCGGCGGAAGTGAGTTTTGACCTTCACGACGCGATCAATTCGGTTTTCGACACCCCTTTTGCGCTTGATGATTCTCATGCTTTGCACCAAGCGCTTCAAAACGCGAAAACATTGCTCTACATCGGGGACAATACGGGAGAACACATTTTCGACGCTCTCGTCATCGAAAAGCTCTCGACCCTCTATCCCGGGTGTGCAATCACCTACGCGGTGCGCGGAAATCCCATCATAAACGACGTCACGATGAAAGAGGCCCGCGAGGCTGGGTTCGAGCGCTACTGTTCCCTTTGCGACAGCGGGGTTCCGACTCCGGGATTCGTCTACGAGCTGGCAACGCAAGAGGCCCGAAGCCTCTTCGACACGGCTGATCTGATCCTCGCCAAAGGGATGGGGAATTACGAATGCATGACCCCACAGCGCCGGAAAGGGATCGCCTTTTTACTCAAGGTAAAATGCTCCGTTGTCGCCGCTTCGCTGGGGCAAAACATCGGCGATATCGTCTGCAAATTCGACTGATTCAAAGGGCGCAGACCCGGTTTCTCCCCTCTTCTTTGGCCTGATACAAGGCACTGTCGGCACGCCCGACGACATCCTCCACACGATCGTCATCGCGCGATTCGCTGATCCCGAAACTGCAGGTAAGCGTGTGCACCGTCTCGAAATCGTATTCGTTGATAACACCGCGCAGTTTCTCGGCTACCTGACGCGCCCCCTCTATATCGGTTTCGGGACAGACGATGATGAATTCTTCACCGCCCCAACGTCCGACGGTATCGGTCCCGCGAACGTGGCTGCGCAGGATCTGCGCGATGCTGATGAGCGTCTTGTCCCCGACTAGGTGCCCGAACGTATCGTTGATCCGCTTGAACCAGTCGATGTCGAGGATGACGACCGCATAGGGACGGCGATGACGTTCGTAGTAGGCATGACATTCGGCCAGTTTCTCGTCGGTTTTGATCCGGTTGGGAAGCTGGGTGAGCGGATCGGTCGAAGCCATCTGCAAAAGTTTGCGGTTATAGCGTCCCAGTTCGAACTGCCTCCACATGAACAATGCAATCACCGCCAGTGCCCCAAAGCCGATTCCATACACCCAGCGATAGTCGATGGTGTCTTCGTACGTCACCGCGATGTAGCGGTTGAAAATCTTCTGCCGCTCGGCCGGAGTAATCGAATCGATCCCTTTGTCGATAATCGATTTGAGTTCGGGATAGTCGTTTCGGATCATCATCCGAACGTCGAACATGAACTCGGTCGTTCCCGAAATTTTCAAATCGACGTACGAGTATTCGTTCATCAAAAAGGCGACGACGGGAAGGATGTCGATCACCGCGTCAACACGTCCCGAACTGAGCAGTTTGAGTCCCTCTCGCGTGTCGTCCACCCCGACAATACGGATGGCGGGGTATTTTTTCGCGATCAGGGCAGCGATGCCGTAACCGTTTCCGATCGCGACGTTTTTCCCCTCCAACGCCGAAAGGCCCGGGAGAAAATCGATTTTTTTGTTGGTCACGATTACGTTTGGGAAAGAGGCGTAGGGTTTGGAGAAAAGGGCGTAGGGTTCTTTGTCGGGGGAAATCGACGTCCCCAGCGTCACGTCGGCCGATTTGGTCTTGATCGCATCGAGTACGCCGTTCCATGTCAGTGCAGGGGTAAACTCGGTTTGCATCCCGCTGCGTTTGACGACAAGTGCCCAGAAGTCGGCCGCGATCCCTTCGAGCGCGCCGCTTTGCGAACGGTAGTTGAAGGGGGGCCAGCTGAACGTAGAGGTGTAGCGTATCGTCCGCATCTGCAGCAAGGAACGCTCCTCGATGCTCAAAGGAAGAGCGATCCGCGAGGTATCTTCGTACAAAAATCCTCTCAGCCTCTTTTCGTCCTGCGGTATCCCCATCACTTTGTAAATATCCGAAATACGGCGGAATTTTTCGAGGTTCATGGCCCCCAGCGGCTGATTGCCCCGGTAAGCGAGCTCTTTGAGTATCTGCCCCTCGTAAACGAGGCTTGCGTACGATTTGTTCTGAGTGTTGTATCGGGTTTTGATCAGCCTTGCGGTCTCTTCGATATGGTCGAACGCGTACTGCCATCCCTTCAGGGTCGCGGTGACGAAGGCGCGCACCCGTTCGGGGTGGTGTTTGAGTTCCTTCTCGCTGGTAAAGAGTATATCGCTGTAAAAATCGAACCCGTACTGTTCGGGATTAAGGGCGTTGGTTTCGATCCCCTTTTCTTTGAGGGTGAACGGCTCGTTCGAAATATAGCACGCCATGACGTCGGTTTTTCCGTTGGCGATGTCGATGGGATTATAACTGTGCTCGATAAATTTGAGCTCTTCCATCCGCATTCCCTGCGAATTGACCATCGCGCGAATCGCAATCGTATCCTGAAAATCCTGCGTCATCATGATCCGTTTGCCGATCAGGTCTTTGGGACTTCGGATATTGGCTGATCGCGCGGAGAGCAACACGAAAGGGGAACTTTGAAAAATCGCCGCCAGTGCCACGACCGGTTTGCCCCTCATCCGGTCGACCAGAAGCGAGGAGCGTCCGATCCCGTATTCGGAGCGACCTTCCATCACCTCATCGATCGCAAGTCTTTTGGGATCAAAGGGGCGGATGGAAACGTCCAGCCCCGCTTCGGCGTAAAACCCTTTTTCCTTGGCCACGTAATACCCGGCGAACTGGAACTGGTCCGCCCATTGAAGCTGCACCGAAACTCTCTCGAGTGGCTTTTGGGCATGCAAAAACGCCGCACACACTAAAAAAAGTATCCAAAAACGGATCATTCCGCCTGCCTTGGTATTGGTTAGCCTTATAATAGGGGCAATTTGATTAAGAAAGCCTTTGGGGAGCGAACAAGATGGGGACGGGTTTTGGTATAATGGCACAATTTTTTTATCGGGATTTTCAATGATTACTTTCGGCGATCTGCTTTTGAAACTGCAACAATTCTGGAACGAACAGGGGTGCGCGGTCGTACAGCCCTACGACGTTGCCGCAGGGGCGGGAACGTTTCATCCCGCAACCTTCCTGCGCTCTTTGGATTCCCGGCCATGGTCGGTGGCATACGTCGCGCCCAGCCGTCGTCCCACCGACGGGCGCTACGGCGAAAATCCCAACCGCCTGGGAAGCTACTACCAGTTTCAGGTGCTGATCAAACCGAGCCCCGAAAATATCCAGGAACTTTATCTCAAAAGCCTCGAGTACCTCGGTCTTGACCTTGCACAGCACGATATCCGCTTCGTCGAGGACAACTGGGAATCCCCGACGCTGGGAGCCTGGGGACTGGGCTGGGAAGTATGGCTCAACGGTATGGAAGTGACACAGTTTACCTACTTCCAGCAAGTCGGAGGCGTCGCCTGCGATCCCGTGGCGGTCGAAATCACCTACGGTACGGAACGTCTGGCGATGTACCTGCAGGGGGTCGATACGGTCTTTGACATCGTCTGGAGTGAAAATGCCTTCGGAAAAACCCTTTACCGCGACATCCACAAGGAAGGGGAAATCGAATTCAGCAAATACAATTTCGAAATCGCTGATACCGCAATGCTCTTTGCCGATTTTGAAGCCAAAGCGGCCGAATGCAAACGGTGTCTGGATGCGGGGCTTCCCCTTCCCGCGTACGATCTGTGCATGATGGCCTCGCACACGTTCAACACCCTCGATGCGCGCAAAGCGATCTCGGTGACCGAACGGGCCAATTACATCCTCAAAATCCGCGAACTCGCGCGCGGATGTGCGGAACTCTACAAAGAGCAGGAAGAGGAGCGGATTCAAAGGGTCCGCTCCTGATCTCCCGGCCGGGCATTTCATCCTGCCCGAAAACTCCCCCCACGTTTAAATTTTAGCTACAATCGCCCCATGCAAACCCTGATCGGCCAAATCGACAAAATCATCTACGAGAACAACGGCTTCTTCATCGCGCGGCTGCGCAGCGGGGAGAAGATCAGCGCCCATTATTACGAGAGCGACGTCGCGCACCTTGAGGGGGCGGCGATCACGCTCAAAGGGGCGTGGGAGGAGCACGAGAAGTACGGCCGGAGCTTCCGGGCCGAATCGCTGCTGGTCAACCAGCATGAGCTCTT
Source organism: Sulfuricurvum sp. IAE1 (assembly GCF_004347735.1). Taxonomy (NCBI): domain Bacteria; kingdom Pseudomonadati; phylum Campylobacterota; class Epsilonproteobacteria; order Campylobacterales; family Sulfurimonadaceae; genus Sulfuricurvum; species Sulfuricurvum sp. IAE1. Next base: position 43,968 of record NZ_SLTI01000024.1, read on the forward strand.
CTTTTTCCTCAACCGCGTCGTGAAAGGCTTTACGAAAAAGCTGACCGCCGAGCTGATCGAGCGCTACACCACCGAAGGGCTGATCGACATCCTCGACAACGACATCGACCGCCTCATGGAGATCAAGGGGATGAGCGCCAAACGGCTCGCCAAGCTCTCGGCCGGATGGAAACAGTTTCGCTCCATGCGGCTTCTGGGCGAATATCTCGCCCCCTTCGGGGTCACCCCCTCCCTGCTGCGCCTCATCGCCGAAGCGATGCGCGATGTCGGCGATCCGATCGAAGCGATCCGTGCCAACCCCTACGGCCTGATGCGGATCAACGGGATCGGTTTCAAAAAAGCCGACGAAATCGCCGTCCAGATGGGAATAGGAATCCATGATCCCCGCCGTATCCAGGCCGCCATGGAATACACGCTGGGCGAATATTGCGACGCTGAGGGGAACAGCTGCATCGAGCGCGAAACCCTCTACGACAAACTCGACCTGCTGCTCGAACTCGGAGATCACACCCCCTACGACGAAGCGCTTGAAGACCGCATCCGCGAGGGGAGCATCGTCCGTCTCCGCAGCGGCAAGCTCGCCCCGACACGGATTTTCGAGGCCGAACAGTTTCTCCTGGAGCAGTTTTGCAAACGGGGAAAGCCCCTTTTCCCCGAGCTATGCGATGACCTGGCCGCTTTTTTGTCCGAGCGGGGCCTAAATCTGGGCGAACAGCAGTACAAAGCGCTCGAAGCCATCAATTCGGGAACCGGACTCCTCTTTCTCGTAGGATACGCCGGAACCGGGAAAAGCACGACGGCCAAAGCACTGCTCGATCTGCTCAGCCTCCGCCATGATGCCGCGCTGATCATGACCTGCGCGCTGAGCGGCATCGCTTCCCAGCGGATACGGGAGCGGAGCGGTTATCAGAGTTCCACGATCCAAAGCCTGCTGGTACGGTTCGAGTCCCACGACGAAATGCCCTACAAGGTGGTCCTGATCGACGAAGCCTCGATGATCAATTCGACCCTTTTTGCCCGCCTGATCGCCAAAATATCTTCCGATGCGATCGTCATCGTCGTCGGCGACGATGCCCAGCTCCCCCCGATCGGCGCGGGCAATCCTCTCAGCGACGCCATCGCGCTGAACCTGGCTCCGACGGTGACGCTCACCCATATTTACCGTCAGCGCGACGACCAGGCCATCGCCCTCATCGCCAACGATATCCGGCAGGGAAAAATCCCCTCCTATCGCGAAGCCTACGACGACTTCGCCTTTTTCCCCGTCGAACTTCCCAACCGCCATGCCCTCAAAAACAGCCTCGGGGCCGACGCGTTTTCCGAAGCGATCCAGACGCTTGCCCACAACACTCTCGCCCGAATCGCCGAAGTGACGCTCGAGCACCTGGCCGATTCCCGCGAGAAACTACGCGCCAAAGAGATCCGCGACTACCTGAGCGCCTTCCAGGTCCTTTCCCCGATGCGCTCGAACACGCTGGGGGTAGAGAATCTCAACACCGTGCTGCAGGAGTATTTCAACCCCAATCCGAAAAAGAAAATCGCAACCCGAAAAGGGGAGCTGCGCCTGATGGACAAGGTGGTCCACGTCAAAAACGAAAACATCCTCTCCTACACCCCAGACGAGTTCAAAGAGGGGGGTGAACCGAGCGAACGGCGTATTTTCAACGGGATGTGCGGACTGCTGTTCCGGATCGATGACGAGGACGAGCTCGCGTTCGTCTACTACCCAAACGAAGAGCTGATCGTGCAGTACAAGGTCGAAGGGATCGGGGAGCTGCTCAACCTCTCCTACGCCCTGAGCATCCACAAAGTGCAGGGGATGGAGTACGACACCGTCGTCATCGTCATGAGCTTCTCCCATCACATCATGCTCAACGCCAAACTGCTCTACACCGCCGTAACGAGGGCCAAGCGCCGCTGCATCGTCATCGGCGAAAGCGGAGCTTTCGAATCGGCGTCACGCCGCCTGGAGCACACGAAACGTGCGACCGTCATGCAAGAACTAGCTAAAGGATAAAAATTTTCCTTTAGAAAAGATATGCTATACTGATTCCATCAAAATTTTCTTCCAAAGGATTCCGCATGAAAGCACTGATGATTTCAGCCGTTGTCGCGACCGCCCTTGCAGGTGCGTCGCTTGTCGACGAAGCCAAAAACGCCGGCCTCAAGCCGATCCCGGCCAACAAAAAAGCGGTCGAGAAACTCACTTCGAATCCCAAAAACCCTACTACCGCAGCCAAAGCGGAACTGGGGAAAATGCTCTATTTCGATCCCCGCCTCTCCAAAAGCGGCCTCGTGAGCTGTAATACCTGCCACAATCTCGCCCTCGGCGGAAGCGACGGCATGAGCGCCGCGATCGGCCATAAATGGAAAGCCAATCCCCACCACCTGAGTTCGCCGACGGTTTATAACGCCGTGTTCTATGCCCAGCAGTTCTGGGACGGCCGCAGTCCGCACCTCGAAGACCAGGCGCAAGGGCCGATCCAGGCGGGACCGGAGATGGCCGCACCAAAAGCACACGTCGAAGCGGTGGTGAATTCGATCCCGGCGTACGTCGGCGCTTTCCAGAAAGCCTACGGCAAAGACGTCAAGATCACGTTTGAAAAAGTGGCCGATACGATCGCCGTGTTCGAACGGACCCTCGTCACCCCATCACGTTACGACGATTTCCTAAACGGCAAGAAAAACGCCCTCACCAAAGCGGAACAAAAAGGGCTGAAAACCTTTATCGACAAAGGATGCGCGACCTGCCATAACGACATCGCCCTGGGCGGTACGATGCAGGCGTTCGGCGTAGCCGGGCAGTACAAACACGCCAACGTCGGCGATTTCAAAGGGAATGCAAACGGCCTCGTACGGGTTCCGACGCTGCGCAACGTCACCGAGACGGCTCCGTATTTCCACAACGGCCAGATCGCAACCCTCTCCGAAGCGATCAAAGAGATGGGACGGATCCAGCTAGGCGTCGATCTCAGCGACAGCGAAACCGCCGAAATCGAAACCTTCCTCAAAGCGCTCGAAGGGAAAAAACCCTCAATCGCCTATCCGATGCTCCCCGCTTCGACGGCAAAAACGCCCAAAGTCGACGTTCATAACGACTAATTCCCCTCAACTTCCCGCGCAGGCGGGAAGCCTCAATCGCACTCGATCCCCTCGAACTCTTTTTTAAAATTTCCGCATTCGTTTTTAGGAATCTGCACTATCTTCGGTTTCTTCTGGGCATCCAGCCACTCCAGCAATGCGACCAGATCGGCTTCGTTCATCGCCGTACACCCCGAGGTCGGATGGCCGTCGGCGTGATTGAGATGCAAAAAAATGCACGAGCCGCGCCCTTTTTCTCCCGCGGGGTTGTAACCGATCACCGCACCGTGACGGTACACGTCGTCCTCGCGCCGCATCCGTTCGAAACTTTTCGGAGCTTCCCCCTCGAGGCGGATGATCGTGTTGTAACGCCCGTCCTGCGGATCGTCGACGCAGATCAACGTTTCGTCCGCATAGAGGTAGGGAAGCTTGGAACGCCCTGTTTCGCTGTATCCGAAAGCGGAGGTGATTTCAAAGACCCCCAGCGGCGTTCTACCGTCCCCTTCGCGCTTGAGCGGCTCTTTGAGAGAGGCATATCCCATACCGCCGCGCCCCAGCGTCACCGGAACACGCTCTCCTACTTTCTCCCACTCACCGCGTTTCTCGTATCGCTGCATGACGCCGCTCGTCGCATTGATATCGTTCGACACCACCACGACCAGCTGTTCGGAAGAGCAAACGAAGGAGGCGATAAAACTTAGAATACTTTTAAACATTGAAACTTTTCTTAGGATTTTTTAAAGTTAGGTAGTATAGCATATTGAAAAATCCAGGAACGAGGGCATTATGGCACTTACCGTTCGCAAAGCGTCCGAGACGGACATTGAAATGATTGCCCAAGCGCTCCTGGAAAGTTCAAGGGCCGGAAAAAGAGTCGGTCTTTTCGACCTGGTGTTCAATACCTCCGACGAGGAGGCGCTTCTCGGCCACCTAAAGCGCCTCGCCCTCACTTCCACCAAAAGCTATTGCCACTTCTCCAATTTTTTCGTCGCCGTTTCAGGAAACCAGAATGCGGGGGTCATTTGCGGCTACGAACCCCGCATCGCCACCCACGAGATCTTTTCCAAAGCGCTCGAAGAGATCGGCTTCGACGAGAGCTACCATGAACGGATCGCCGCGTACCTGCTGTGCGAGGGGGAGGTGGACAACAAGACCTACGTCCTGGATTTCCTCTACGTCAAACCCGAATTCAAGACGGTTGACGTTTACAAGGAACTGATCGGCAAAAGCATGCTCACCGCGCGCCTGAAAGGGTACCGGAAAGTACAGACCTCCATCGAAATCGGCTCGGCCGAAACCGAGATGATCTACAAAAAACTGGGCTTCGGCGTCATCGACGAAAAACGGAGCGAATACTACAAAGAGCAGTTCGGGCGCGCCGGGATCATGCGGCTGCAGCTCTCCCTCTAAAGGATCCTCATCGAATACGGAATTTTAGGGCTTCTTCCCCCTCTCGTCGCCATCGTCCTCGCACTTTTCAACCGTTCGGTCTTTATCGCCCTCGCCGCCGCCGTCGTGGTCGGAGAGATCATTATTGCCGATTTTCATCCCCTTGAGGCCCTGTTTCTCGCCTCAGAGCGTTTCGGCACCCTGCTTCGCGAGGGGTGGGTCCTCAAAACGCTCGCCTTTGCCGTGATGGTGGGATCGGTCATGTTTCTCATCGAACGCAGCGGCGGGGTGAGCGGCCTCGTTCACGAACTGAGCGTCAAACGCCCCCTCGTCCGGTCCAGACGGGGTGCCCTCATCCCCAGCTTTATCGCGGGCCTTGTGATTTTTATCGAATCCTCCATCACCTCTCTGGTTGCGGGGGCGATCGGGCGGCCGTTTTGCGACCGCTACGGAATCAGCCGCGCCAAACTCGCGTTTGTATGCGATTCGACCTCGGCACCGGTGTGTTCGATCATCACCCTCAACGGCTGGGGGGCGTTGCTGCTGGGACTCATCGGGGGGCAAATCGCCGCAGGCCTCATCGTCGGCGAAAGCGCCGTATGGCTTGTCGAATCGATCGCGTTCAATTTTTACGCCTACGTCGCGCTGGCGGTGACGTTCATTGCCGTCTGGTACGACATCGATCTGGGGCCCATGCGCCATGCCCGTATACACGAACCGTCCCCGCAAACCGCCGATCCCGACGGCGCGATCGGCTTTTTCCTCTGGCCGATCGTCTGGATGATCGCAGGGGTGATCGGGTTCATGTTCCTCACCGGAGAGGGCAATATCGTCAAAGGTTCCGGATCAAGCTCCATTTTTTACACGCTGCTGCTCACCCTTGCGCTCATGTGGGTCTATTACCACTCCAAAGGGGCGATGAAAACCGCCGAATTTTTCCGAACAGCGTTCGAGGGGGCCAAATCGATGGTCCCCATCGCCTCGATTCTGCTGTTCGCGTTTGCGATCGGCGGGGTCTGTTCGGACATGGAGGTGGGGCAATACCTCGCCTCGTTCGTCGGCGACTACCTCCCCTCTCAGTACCTCGCGGCGGCGATCTTTCTCCTCTCGGCGGTCATCGCGTTTGCAACGGGGACGAGCTGGGGGACGTTTAGCATCATGCTTCCCATCGCCGTGCCGCTCGCCGTCGCCCTGGGTGCCCCTCCGGCCCTCGTGATGGGCGCGGTGATCTCGGGAGGAGTATTCGGCGACCACTGTTCCCCCATTTCCGATACCACCATCATCTCGGCCATGGCCTCGGGATGCGACGTGATCGAACATACCAAAACGCAGCTTCCCTACGCCCTCATCTCGGCGCTGATCGCGTTCATCCTCTTCGTCGGTGCGGGAGTTTTGGGATGAGGGCGAAAATTCTCCTTCTCGAAGACGACCCGAACCTTTCCGAAAGCGTGGGCGAATACCTTGAAGAGAACGGTTATGAGGTGGTCTGCGTCTACGACGCGCAAGAGGCCGAAGACGCCATGTTCGAGCAAAAGTTCGATCTGCTCCTCCTGGACGTCAACGTCCCCGGAGGCGACGGTTTTTCACTTCTCAAATCCTCGCGGGCCGACGGAAACGCCACCCCCGCGATCTTCATCACCTCGCGCAACGCGATGAGCGACCTCGAAAGCGGATTCGAAAGCGGCGGCGACGATTACCTGCGCAAACCCTTTGAACTCAAAGAGCTGTTACTGCGGATCAAAACGATCCTCAAGCGCAACTTTTTCCACAACCCTTCCGAAACCCTCGATCTGGGCGGAGGGATCACCTACGACATCGACAGCCAGACCCTACGGGTCGGGGGAAAAGAGCAGAACCTGCAACTCAAAGAGCACAAACTTCTCAAACTCTTTATCCAGCATCCGAACGAACTCCTCTCCCACGAAAGGATTATGGAGCATTTGTGGGATTACGACGAAACCCCCAGCGACGGGAGCCTGCGAACCTACATCAAAACCCTGCGCAAATACCTCGGAAAGGATCGGATTGTCAGCCACAAACGCCTCGGGTATCAGTTTCGCTAAATACCGTACCCTTCGATCCTTTCTGGCCCTCTACGGGGTGATGAGCGTCCTGATCCTGGCGTTGCTCGGAACCCTGTATTACGAATCGATCCGCGCACAGATGCTCTCTTCCCACCGCCTGGCGATGCAATTGCAATCGGAAAACTATGTCCCGCGCCTCAAACGCTGGCTCGAAGCGGGGATCGACCTGAACCGCTTCCCCGAAGACCTCGCCTACCGCACCGCCCTCTACGGCTACGACAAAGAACTGCTCGTCGGCAACCTCCGCCAAAGCCACCGCGATTTCGACGAAAACATCGCCCTGCACGCGGGGTTCGTCCACCTCGTCATCCCCCTCTCTCCCTACGGACTCGGAGAATATTATCTCGTGTTCGAGACCCCCGACGACGGGCTGTGGAAAGAACAGGCGTTCCGCACCATCGCACTTTTCGGCGGAGGGCTGTTTGCCCTCCTCGCCCTGATCGGGTTTAGCCTCTCGCGGATGTTCCTGCGTCCGATGAACGACGCGATCGCCCTATTGGACGACTTTATCAAAGATACGACCCACGAACTCAACACCCCCGTCACCGCCATCCTCACCAACGTCGAGGCGCTCAAAAACGGCGAGCTTCCGCCGGCGGCAGCCAAAAAACTCCACCGGATCGAAATCGCCTCGCGTACCATCTCGACCCTCTACGACGACCTCACCTACCTGGTTCTTAACCACGATCTTGCGGTGCGGAACATTCGGCTCGATCTGGGCACGCTGCTGCACGAACGGATCGATTACTTCCGCGACCGGATCGAACAGAAAAAACTCTCCCTCGCCCTTGAAATCGATCCGGGGGTTGAGCTGCTCATCGATCCGGCCAAAGCGGCCAGGCTGATCGACAATCTCCTCTCCAACGCGATCAAATACACCCGAGCGGGCGGGGCGGTATCGGTCGTCGCGCGCAACGGGCTGCTGTGCGTCGAAGACAACGGCATCGGCATCCCCGAAACGATGCGAGAACGGATATTCGAACGCTACACCCGCGCCGACAAAAGTGTGGGGGGATTCGGAATCGGGCTGCATATCGTCGCAATGATCGCCAAAGAATACGGTTTGACGATAGCCGTTGAATCGGAAGAAAACGTCGGAACAACGATATGCGTAAGGTGGAACAACCCTGCGGTAGGCTAAAATGGCGGCATTCAACGATTCAGGAGCCGCTATGAACCGACTGGCGCCGTTAATGTTCTGCGGATCGATCTGGCTGCAAGGCGCAGAATGGGCGACCGCCTACGGCATCCACGACACCTTTGTGAACGACAAGGGTTCCCATACCACAGGAGCCGACATAGGAGTCATCGGACGCAGCCTGACCCCGGGGGGGATCAGAGTGGAGGGTGATTTCACCCTCTTTTTCGAATACGACCACGACGAACTCGACCCCGATTACCAGCCGATCTGGTATCGTCTCAGAACCGCTGCCGGACAGGATATGTACCGCTTCTCCCCCGACGCGACGCTGGGATGGATCGCAAACTTCGACGGTAAACACAATACGGTCAGCGGCGTCGAGAAACACTACAAACTCTTTGCCGGGACCGAAGCGCGCTACGCCTTCCCCGGGCTGATCCTGGGGTTCCAGGTGCTGGGGGGATACTACATGCTTGAAATCGACGACGACGTCCCGCGCAGCCGGGGGTACCGTGCAGGGGATTTCGTTCATGAGACCCCCGCCTACACTCTCGTCGCCGAAGCCCGAACGGCTCTCACCCCGAAAACGAGTGCGATCGCGCGGATCCAGCAATACCGTGACGACAAAACATGGCTTGAAAACCGCGGAGAGCTGATCGTCCGCTACGATGGGGCCGACTGGATCGACAAAGCGACACTGGGCATGAGCGCCGAATATAGCCGTTACAATCTTGAACCGTATCAAAAAGCGGGGCTGCGGCCTATTTTGCCGTGGAATGACGATGTGGTGATGAGGGTGTACGTGGAGATGCCCTGGGGGAAATAATCCCCCGGGAGAGAGTGCGCGGAATTTACTGCATTTTCGCGATGTGATCGGCGAGCGTTTTCATGTCCGCATCCGAAAGGGCGGCAACCTGCCCTTTCATCAACGCGCCCATCCCTTTGGTATTGCGCGTTCCCGCCTTGTACCCCTTGAGGGCGTCAAGCGTTTTGGCGCTGCTCCATCCGGCGATCACTTCGGATTTTCCAAGAGCCGGTTTTTCGGCTTTGGCACCGTGACAGGCGGCACATTTTTGGTACAAAGCGCCTCCGTCGGCGGCGCTCAACATCGCGGTCAATCCTACAAGTGCAATTAACGTTTTCATTTTCTATCCTTTACCTTTTATCGGTGTTTTTGTTTTTAACGGGGAGCGTCGCTTTGGGTATTGTTCCGCCGGCGTATTAGCCGCACGACGGGACGTTTCCGCTGTCCGAACCGTATTCTTTAGCGAAATCGCCGATATCCTGCAGCTTCTCCTTCATCGCGGGGTTGGCCAGCACCGGCACCGCGGCGGGGAAACGTTCTCCGTACTCCTTGATGAACCCTTTCGCGTCATCCGCAAAGAGTTCTTCCCATTCGGCCACCGTATGTTCGGCGGCAAACTTCGTCCCGTTCATCCCGAATTTCGCTTTAAGCGTTTTGAGATATACCTTCTGACCTGTTTTCGCGTCGGCTTGCGCCATTGAAGCCGCAAGAGCCGCCGCAGCCATTAACATGATAAGTTTTTTCATTGCCGTCTCCTTGTTCGAGGAATCTCTTTGGGAGGTTTTCCTCTTTGGATAGGAGCAGTATAAAAAAGGATCGTGGAGCGATTGTGAAGAAAAATCAGGCGTTGTGCAACCGTTCGATCAGGCGGGCAATCTGCTTTTCTTGTTCGAACAGTGCGAAGTTTTTACGGACATAGGCTTGCAGGAGCACTTTGAGGTCGTTGTTCCCCTCGAAATGAAAATCCTCTTTCATCGCGGCGATCAAAAAGCGGGCAAAATCGTCTTCGACGTCGATGTCGTAGCGTTTGGCGTTGATCGTCAGGGAGACTTTGGTTTTCACGGATCAGCCCAGCATGCTTTCGATTTTGGCGATGATCGCCTCGATCTCGGCATCTTTCTCGGCAAGTTCGGCGTTTTTGGCGGTCAGTTCGGCGTCTTTGGTCCGCAGTTCGGCGGTGAGGCGCTCGATCTCGTCGTCTTTTCCGCTGCCGTGGGCACGGATGGCGACAATCTCCTGACGCAGGGTTTCGAGTTCTTCTTTAGCCGTATTGTAGCGGGAGAGAAGGTCGCTTGCGAGTGTTTCGAGTTTTTCCAGGGGAGTCGGATTAAAAAGCATGATTAGCCTCGGATCGGAATTTTTTCGTTTGATCTACTGGACGCAATTTTAACACACTTTGATAGTCACTTTCGCTTTTGGACAGCCATAGAGTTATAGACTGTATAAAAGTAGTTTTATACAGGTAATTATGTGCTCTTCCATTCGCGCTCTTTATTTTCGCACGGAGACGCATAGAGGTTTACCGAATCAATAATGGTATCGGCATTGTGCGATTAAAATCGAGTCGTCTTGGACGGCATAGACAATCCGATGTTCCCGGTTGATACGCCGTGACCAAAACCCGCTCCAGTTAAATTTCAGCAGTTCGGGATCACCGATCCCCGCAAACGGTTCTCTGCTGATCGCTTTGATCAGTTCATTAATCCGCTTGAGCATTTTTTTATCCGTCTCTTGCCAATAGAGATAATCATTCCATGCCTCTTCGGCAAAAACGATCTTCATTCCTCAATCAACTCTTTTTCGATTCCGCGTCCGCTGCGCAACGATTCGATAGCGCTGTTGAGACGCACAGCATTGGTTGTACTTTGCATCAGATAAGCGGTCTCCTCATAGGAGCGGAAATCTTCTTCAGACATTAACACGGCATTGCCTCCGCTTCGTCGCGTGATGAGTACGGGAATATGGTCATTGACAGCCGTATCGATCGTACGGGCAAACTGTTCACGTGCAGATGTATAAGTAATGGCGGTCATACAATACCTCCTTGTCAAAACATGTACATATAATAGTACATGTTTTTGGAAATGTCAAGATTATATGAACACAAAACTCACTAAAACCAATAAGGTTTCGGCTGTGAAAAAGATTTATTAAAATTAGGAACAATGCGTCTAAACACTTTCATATTCGATATGATTTCTCAGATTTTATAGTTAAGGATATCCATGTTGAAATATTTTTGGGAATTACTAGACAATCAAAAAAAGATATATGCTATTCTTGTTTCTATATCGTTGATTGTAGGTTTCTTAATTGGTATTTTTGCAAGTATTTCAAATTTACCGTTTATACCTGCTCAGTTGAAAGTAGGAATGAAGCTTTATAAAGCATCGGAATCTCTTAGTGATATTCAAATGAGTACTGCTAGCTTAGTAGAGAATATTGTTCCAATGATGACTAATCCAAATGAGAGACTGATTTGTGTATCAAATGATGAAAAATATATTGTGAGTTTAAATAGTGCGGAAGCAATGAATTTTCAACCAAATATCAAAAAACTTGGAGCTAATATTAACCTTGAAAATTGCAGATTACTCTCAGACCTCGAAAAAGAAAATTTTGATATAAGTGAAGGATGGGGACAAAAATTAGCAAAAAGACTATAGTTCTCTTTCAAAAAAATAACCAAAATACTGCTATGGCCTAAATAAGTTATTGACTGTGTTCTTATAGATCAAGTGTATAATTTCTGATAAAGAATACAAACACACGAGATTTAATAAGGGAGTGTTAGAAATTTCGTGTCAGTCCGATAGAATTGTATATTCTAAAGGAAAGACAGATGAACGAGGTGTTCAATTTTAACGAGGCAGTGAAAG
>NZ_SLTI01000025.1 GCF_004347735.1 Sulfuricurvum sp. IAE1
GCCGTGGAATTACAAAGACGGAGCACCGGCATCTTTATAATAAAATGTAATCGATTTTGTGCAGTCAGGGGCTACGCATGCTTGCCGGAAGGACACATTTGTTACAATATATTTTTCTATCACAAAGGAACGGAATATGATTAAAGCCAGCTATAAGATAGAGCCGATTGGAATCGTACGCTCCGAACTTGTCAATTGCGAGGCAGCGCCCCACCAGGGGAACGAAGGCGCACCGGACGCATGGCTCGAAGTGAACACAACGGTTGCAGAAGCACTTGAAGGTATCAAACCAGGCGATGAAATTATCGTTATTACCTGGTTTCACAAGGCTCATCGAAATACATTGAAGCTGCATCCTCGAGGGGACAAAAGTATGCCTCTGAAGGGCTCCTTTGCAACGCGGTCTCCTGATAGACCAAATCCAATTGGATTGCACCGGGTTACGGTTCTTGAAATCACCGGGAATAGATTAAAAGTGGGCCCTATAGAAGCTGTTGATGGAACACCCGTAATCGATATCAAGCCAGCACTTCCCCGAACAGAAGACTCATAACAAGAGTGGATAACCTATGCAATTCAACAAAACCCGATGAACAAGCAGGAATTATATGACGAACCCAGGTTAGTGGAGTGCTCTTCCCCTTTGGAAATGACAACCTAAAAATGACCCGGTGTGATCACGCAAAAATGACCCACC
>NZ_SLTI01000026.1 GCF_004347735.1 Sulfuricurvum sp. IAE1
GCGTAAAGCCACCTCATTCGATGGGGTGGATATAAGCGATCAATCAGGAGTATCTTGCTGCTGAATATCCCCTTCGGGGACGAGAACCTTTTCAAGGTATTGTTTCACGATAGAGAGCGGCGCACCGCCGACACTTCCCGCAAAGTAACTCCTACTCCATAATGCCAACTTCCCCCAATACCGTTTCTTGATGTCAGGCATATCCCGTCGAATCAGCCGGCTCGATCTTCCCTTGAGATTGTTGACGATGGCGGCAATCGACCACTTCGGAGGATAGAGGATAAGGAGGTGAATGTGATTGTCTTCCCCGTCAAACTCTTCGAGCGTTCCTCCCATCTCTTCCATCGTCTCTTTGAATACCTCTCTGAGGTGTTCGATATGGTCCCCTTTGATAACCTTGTACCGATACTTCGTAACGAACACCAAATGAGCATGGAGAAGATGGGTTGCGTGTCGGCTTTTCCGGACTTCCATGGGATACACACCTTTAATATCTTGACATGTAACCTACAATCGGCATAATATCAATATGCAAACCATATAAAGGAGAGGCGATGTTAAAAGCAGTAAAAGTCCGTTTGTATCCATCAAACGAACAATGTTCCATCATCGCCGATCAGATAGATGCGGCACGGTATGTGTATAACCGATCTCTCGCTTTGCGAAAGTTTGCCTATACCAAGTTCGGCATTAAAGTCGGGAAGTTTGACTTGCAAAAACGGGTCGTAACCCTCAAAGATAGAGAAAAAACTGCTTGGCTTAAAAAAGCCGATTCCCAAGTGCTGCAACAATCGATCTCCAATATGGATAAAGCATATCAGCATTTTTTCAAAGGTGGCGGATATCCAAAGTTTAAATCCAAACATCACAGCTGCCAGAGTATTCAATACCCACAGCGGGTTAAAATTGAAAACTCTAAGATCTACCTTCCCAAAGTGGGATGGGTCAAATGTAAAGGTCTTCGTGAGGATGTCGTCGGCAAGATCAAGACTGTCACGGTATCACGCGAAGCCAATCTCTATCACGCTGCCATCTTGCTTGATGATGGCGTGAATACCCTTCCGGTATGCACTTCAACCGAAGCAATCGGTATCGACGTAGGTGTATCACTGGTCGCGGCGGACAGCAACGGCGGTCAGATCAAACCTCTTGATCTTGTACGTGAACTTACAAAACTTCGCCTCAGAGCGCAGCAGCTTTCACGCAAGAGCAAAGGTTCAAAGAACCGTGCGAAAGCCAAATCACGTTTGGCCAAACAGAATCTCCGTATCGCGAATATGCGTAAGGATTTTCTGCATAAACTCTCACTGCAATACGCCGAGAACCAAGGCATTGTAGTGGTAGAGGATTTGAAAATCAAGAACATGACCAAATCGGCCAAGGGAACCGAAGAGAAGCCCGGCAAGAACGTCAAACAAAAACAGGGATTAAACCGATCGATCACTCAACAATCGTGGGGGCTGTTTTTCGAACTGCTTGAATACAAAGTAATTGCACGGGGTGGACGGTTCATCAAGGTCGATCCTCAGCATACGAGCCAAACGTGCAACGTATGCGGTCATGTCTCCAAAGAGAATCGATTGAAACAAGAGAAGTTTGTATGTAAAGCTTGCGGCCATAAAGACAACGCAGATGTCAATGCCGCCAAAAACATACGAGACCGTGGGATACACGGCTCCAATGCTTCCCATCAAACAGCTGCCTAAGAGCTGTGGAGGAAGAATCCACC
>NZ_SLTI01000027.1 GCF_004347735.1 Sulfuricurvum sp. IAE1
ATAAGTGTCTTTGCGCTTCTCCGGCAATGTCACTGAGCCGAGTCCATTTACAAGTTCAATGGCATCGGGTGCGTAATCTCTTATCTTGTCATCGTTTCCAAGGACGCAAATCCCGGCAATGCATTGACCGATCAGCGAAGTATCAGGATGTAGAAGCCCCATGATTTCGCGCCGCAAGGATTTAAGGGAAGCAATCAGAACTCGCGCATGCCCACCGCCGCCTATTATGATAATATTTTTATTGGCCTGCATTTCACATTTTTGTCATGCTGTTCATAAAGTAGTTGATAGCTTCATAGGCCATTTTGGGGTCGATCCTTGCGGGCGGTTTTTTATTTTGATTTTTGCCGTGGGCAATCCAATTTCTATATTTCAAAACCTCTTTAAGCCTATCAATGTTATCTCTCGCAACCATGAAGCCAAAAAGTGAAAATATTTCTTCTATCCGCCACCTTTCTATTTCAGCGCTGGTCAAATTATAAATTCCATTTCCAAGATTTTTTGGGGATATCGTTTTTAGAACATCAAGCTTATCAGAAATGTTATTCCGCAACGACCGCTCAAAGGCAGCAAAGAGAGACAAGACAACTAAATTATCAAGCTCCGATAAGGCAATTGCGTGAGACTTCGTGAACTCGTCGTAGGGCATGCTTTCAAACATTGTTCTTTTCTGAATACCAGGCAGTTGCCGATCAAAAATTCGCCCGGTCACCCTGATGGAGTCTTTAATGAAGAGATAAAATGTATAGATAGAGTCAATTTCCTTCATGATCAATTGATCCGCTCCAAAAGGGCCAGAAAAATATCTTTTGTAAATTTAGGCTGCTTGCCGGTAATGCGGTCGTCTATCCAATGCCAGCCCTCTCTTTTTTGACCATATATTTTAACGGTATGTTCTGCGATCATATTATCACCCACAGACATTCCTGTTGTCATTTCCGGGCCACCTTCGGAAAAATATACCAATATTTCCTTGCCGCTCTTTCCAACAAGATCAACACGGCCCTCCGCGCCGATTATTAAAATGCCGACAGGGATAAACTGTGCTAATGTTTCGTCACCTTGCTTTATTATCATTTTTTTTACCACATAATTACCTACATGTTCTTCCGCAAGCGCATGATCTTCAAATAGGTGCGTCCACGGAGCATTGGTTTCTTTTAGCCAACTGATGACTTCCCCATACAACGATTGCAGCCTTGCATTATAAATGTGAATTTTTTCATGCCCTGATATTTTCATATATTTATCCTCATCTAATCATTCGTCAATCATTTCATCCGCGTCATAATTTTTCCGCGCCGGCCTGCCCAAAAGCGTCCAGTAGGTCGTGGGTGTCAATCCATCACCAGGGCGCTTGATGGCTATGTTATCTGCCGCAAACAAGTCCCCTTTTTTTATCGAGCCAGCCGCAACGATGCTCTTTCTGGCAATTTCCCGATTTTTCCATTCTGATACTGTGGGTATTTTTTGCCCATTCCCCAGAGATGTTTCTACCTGCCTGATAGCTGTAACCATTGCTTTCAGTTCGTTCGGCTCAAGAGAAGCTTTGTGATCCGGCCCCGGAAGATTTCGATCCAGTGTAAAGTGTTTTTCAATAACAGCAGCACCTAAAGCAACCGCCGCAATTGGCACTGCAATTCCAGGCGTATGATCAGACAAGCCAACAGGAAGACCAAGGGCTTTGCGCATCGTTTCCATCACACATAGATTAACATCTTCAAATGGCGCAGGATATTCCGTTGTGCAATGAAGAAGTGTCACTTTTTCTTTTAAAACATCGCGGCCTGCCTCAGAACAATAAGCATCTTGAAAACTTTGAAGTGAAGGCTTATCTTGCTTATCTAAATACCCATACGCCAGAACGCCCAAGGCCATCTCCACTTCACCCAAGGTGCTCATGCCCGTAGAAAGAATAACGGGCTTCCCTGTTTGTGCAACGCAGAGAAGATAAGGCCCATTGGTGATTTCTCCAGAAGGAATCTTAATGTGTTGAAGATTTAATTTACGGGCAAGCAAATCAATACTTTCAAAATCAAAAGGTGTGGATAAGAATTCAATATTTCTTACGTGGCAATGTTCTATGAGTATGGAATGCGCAGACTCATCCAGTTCCAGTTTTTTGATCATGTCTAACTGGGTCTCCGTTTCTGCGGTTGTCTTTTTCTGGTAGTAGGCTTTTGGCGCATACTTGCTGACGACTTTTTCCGCCTTGAAGGTCTGGAATTTCACAGCATCAGCACCTGCATTTGCAGCGATATCTATCAACTGTTTAGCCATATCGATGCTGCCGTTATGATTTACACCAGCTTCAGCAATTATATAGCATTTCGTTTTTTTATTTTTCTGTCGAGTCATAGAAATTCACATCATAGAATTTTTTCATGAGGATATTTTCGAGCGATGCCTTCTTTAAATACTCTTTAATCTTTAAAGATGCATTACCACTTCCGTATGGGTTTTTTGTGATTCTCAATACATTTTTAAACTCTGGAGACAATCCTTTTTTGATAGCGGCAATAATTGCCTGTTTATTTTCTGCACAGTCAATGATAGAATCTGCTTTTAATCTCCCTTGCTGACGTTGCCCGATATTCACAGTGGGTTTGCGAAAGGAAGGGGCTTCTACAATGCCGCTTGACGAGTTGCCAATGACAATATCCACGTTTTTTACTGCGCTAAGATAAAGAAGTTGCCCCATGGATGTAAATACCTTTGCACGCTGCGGATTCTGTTCGACATACTTATCAATATTATAGTTAATGGTGCGCCCGGCCGCATCCGCATTTGCCTTGGTAAAAATAATTTTTGCTTCTGGAAATTGATCAAGTGCATTAGTTAATTCTTTAAAAGACTGCGCCGGATTTGTATTGCTAAGTGTTACCGGATGATAAGTTACCAGAAAAGACATCCTGCCAAGGTCAAATTTAATTGCCTTTTCAAAAGCGGCACGATTAAGAAGCTTAAACTTCTTAATGTTATCAAGGCCTGGCGCACCATAATTCATAACCCTTTCCGGCGCTTCACCTAATTGAATAATCCTCCTGAGATAGGGTTCGGCTGCGGTAAAATGAAAATGGGACATCTTCGTAATGGCGTGCCGGATTGCTTCATCTATTGCTCCCTCCGTCGTTTCTCCCCCATGAATATGCGCAATGGGAATTCGCGCGACCATCGCGGCTTGCGCGGCGGCCAAAATTTCAAATCTATCACCTAACACGACCATAATGTCTGGATGAAGGCGTGCAAGAGCATCCGCAAATCCAATAATACCGAGGCCAACGGATTTGGCGATACCGATAGGCGTATCACTGGAAAGAAGCATTTCCACCTTTTCGTCGATATGGAAACCGTCTTTTTCGATCGTTTTGTAGGTGAGGCCGAATTCGGGCGAGAGATGCATACCAGTAGCAATAACCTGAAGTTCCAAAGCTGGATCGCCTTTTATTTCCTTCATGAGCCAGTAGAGGAGCCCATATTCCGCACGCGTTCCGGTTACAATGCAGATTTTTCGTTTAATCATGTTTCACCAAAGAAATACTGCTTGGTATATTAACCAGCCGATCTTCCAGCCATTGCGCAACATCAATGGGCGCATTCTGGCATTGGCTAAACATAGATAGTTTGTTCATAAGTGTCCAAACAGGCCTGGCTTGAACGCCATTATCCGCCGCATAAGCAAGAAATTGATCCCGTTTCTGTCTGTCTTTTAAAATAATAGAATTCAGCCAATAGTTGGATTGGCAATTAACCGGTTCTTCAATAAATGATATAGCAATTTCGTCAAAAAAGTTTTTATACTTCTGTGCTGTGGCACGCTTGTTTTCCAACACATTGGCAAAACGCTCCATCTGCGCACAACCCACAGCGGCATTAATATTCGGCATGCGATAATTATAGCCAACCATATCATGAACAAATTCCCAAGGGTGCGGCTTCTTTGCCGTTGTGGTAAGGTGTTTTGCCTTTGCGGCAAGTTTTTCATCACTGGTAATGATCATGCCGCCACCACCGGTTGTGACCGGTTTGTTACCGTTGAAGCTTAAAATACCTAATAAGCCAAACGTTCCAGCGTGTTGCCCCTTATAAAAACTGCCGAGTGCCTCTGCGGCATCTTCGACAACTGGAATATGATATTTGCCACAAATCTCTATAATCTGATCAATCCTTACTGGATGGCCAAGAGTATGCATTGGCACACAGGCCGTAATCATGCGCCCGGTCTTTTTATTGTAACAGCGTTCATCTGATTTTATTATGGCGCATTCTTCTAAAAACTTGCTGAGTTTATCCGGATCAAGCCCTAATGTTGATTTTTCCACATCAACAAAAACAGGGTGCGCACCACAATAGGAAATGGCATTGACTGTTGCGACAAATGTTAAAGGCTGTGTTATAACTTCTGAGTCAGGCGACACATCAACGAGCAAAAGGGATATATGCAAAGCAGCAGTGCCAGTAGATACAGCAACACAATATTTTGCGCCGGTAAACTGGCATATTTCATCTTCAAAACGGCTGACGTACTGGCCGACATAAGAAACGAATGTGGAATCAATACAATCCAGGAGATACTTTTTCTCATTCCCGAGGAAGCGCGGCGCATGAAGCGGGACGGGGTTCTCATCCGGGTAAAGAGATTTGATGAAGTCTGTTATCTTTTTAAACATGATTGTAGCTCAAAGTTAAAAGCTGAAAGTTCAAAGGTGAAAGTTCGAAGCTGAAAGCATCAAGGGGAAAGGGGAAAGCTGAAAGCTCAAAGTTAAAAGCTCAAAGCAGGTCACTTAAATATAGAAACTCGAAAATGGAAGCTGAAAAACAAGGTTGCTATAAGAAGCCTTTTTCCTTCATGTCCTGAATAATCGCATTTACTGTTTTTCCGCCAAATATCTCTTTGCGCAATTCAGAGTAATTGCCTTCACCACGGTCAAAATCCAGCATGAATTTCATGGCACTTGCCGGTCCAAGTTTTTCTTTTAAGGCCTCCCAACCTGCTCTCCTAATCTCGACAGGGGTCAATTCCTTTAATGGCATACTCATCTTTTAAAAACCTCCTGGGATATGAAATCAATTATATTGTAATACTTGATCCCGAGATTATCAATTCGTTTCAGCTTTTTTATAAGATTGTAATCACACGTTATAAAAAAATCAACCTCTGCCTTTTGAGCACATGCGATATGTAGGGCATCCATGCCCAGCAGTCCAAACTTCTCAAACTCCAAAGATTTATCCAGTATGCTTATGTCGTAGGATACATACTCTTCGGAATAGCCTAATAGATCTGATATCTTCAACATGTTTTCTATGTTGGGGTTCTTGCTGTTTTCATATATCAGAGCAAACGAATTGACCAGTTTACACTGACCTTCCCATATCATCGCTAATAATATCATGAAAACCCGAGTTTCAAGCATTATTCTATGCTGACTCTGATCGTCAAAGGGCCTGTTGTAAACGCACATATCCAAATACAACTTCACCTTTTCACCATAATTTTTCTTTTAGAAATTTCCCTTTGATCTTTTCCCTTTCAGCTTATTGCTTTGAGCTTCGTTCAGCTACACATTATATATCTCAGCCTTATACTGTCGCAAATTATCTTTATCCTTAAACCATTTAATGGTTTCGCTGATACCTTGCTTTAAGGTATATTTTGGTTCCCAATTGGTGAGACTACGTATTTTTTCGTTGCTGCCAAGAAGCCTTTCCACTTCGCTTTTTTCCGGTCGAAGACGGATGTCGTCGGTAATAATTTTTGCTTTGGGATTGATCTGTGCAATGATCTCCTCGGCAAGATGGCCAATAGAAATTTCCTTTTGAGATGAAATATTGATCTCTTCTCCAATCGTTGCAGGCGTTTCTGCAATCGCGATGAAACCGGTAGCGGTGTCTTTGACAAAATTAAAATCACGGGTTGGGTGAACGCTGCCCAGTTTGATTTCTGTTTTCCCATTTAATAACTGCGTAATGATTGTGGGAATAACGGCACGGGCGGACTGGCGAGGACCATAGGTATTGAATGGCCTGACAATCGTGACCGGGGTATTAAAACTGCGATAGAAACTTTCCGCTAGCCGGTCAGCCCCAATTTTAGTGGCGGAATAGGGCGACTGACCCTGAAAAGGATGCTTTTCGTCAATGGGAACATACTGGGCTGTTCCATACACTTCTGATGTCGATGTAATCAAAACCCGACTACAACCGCTATCCCGCGCTGCCTGCAATACATTTAATGTGCCTTTAATATTTGTATCCACATAACTGTCCGGTGAGTGGTAGCTGAATGGAATAGCGATAAGCGCAGCCAGATGAAAAACAACATCTATCCCTTGCATGGCCTTTCTCACCCCATTGGGATCGCGGATGTCGCCCACAAATATATCAATCTTATCAAGAGTTTCATTGGGGAATGAATCCAACCACCCCCATGAATTGAATGAATTATAGAAGACAAAAGCACGGACATCATAGCCACTGTTGACAAGCTCTTCTGTCAAATGGGAGCCGATAAACCCGTCAGCACCGGTAACTAATATTTTTTTATTTGTTAAATCCATAGTAAAAGAAACGGTTTCCCCTAGTTTGTCCAAGAAGCGAGACGCTTAATGGAACGTTATTGGATCGATCATCACATTCTCATATTTTCCAGTATTCTTTTTAATATATCAAGATAGTCGAGCTATTAATATACCTACCCCTCCACAATCAGGTGCAAATATTATCTATTATGAAAGTTAATAGAGGATAGCACCTCAATAAGAGCATTGAACATCCATGCCTCTCCCCA
>NZ_SLTI01000028.1 GCF_004347735.1 Sulfuricurvum sp. IAE1
ATCAGTAGTATTCACAGATTGTCCACCATTTCCACTTGCACGCATTACATCTATTTTTAAATCGCTTTCGTTAATCTCAACTTCAACATCATCAACCTCTGGCATAACAGCAACTGTAATAGCAGATGTGTGAACTCTTCCTTGAGACTCTGTTGCAGGAACTCTTTGAACTCTGTGAGTTCCACCTTCAAATTTTAGCTTAGAATAAACGTGGTCACCTTTTACGAGTATTACAATCTCTTTATAACCACCAGCCTCACTATCACTTGAACTCATAATTTCAACTGTCCAGTTATTGTTTTCTGCATATCGCAAATAACCACGAAATAAATCTCCAACACACAGTGCAGCTTCATCTCCACCTGTTCCAGCCCTAAGCTCCAAATATATATTTCTATCATCATTTGGGTCTTTTGGAATCATAAGAAGTTTTATCTCATCTTCCAAAATAGGTTTTTTCTGCTCAAGCTCTTTTAACTCTTCTTTTGCTAAATCACCCAGCTCAGAATCATCAAGAATGCTTCTATTCTCTTCGATGTCTTCAAGAACTTTTATATACTCTTTTGCTTTTCTAACAATTGGTTCTATATTTGA
>NZ_SLTI01000029.1 GCF_004347735.1 Sulfuricurvum sp. IAE1
CCAATGAAGGGTCTGCCCGCAGGAGGGCAGGACGTCCTTAGCGGACGATATCGAAGAAGTAGTCGGTCGAAGCGATGTTTTTGGTCTCTTCGTCCAGAATCATCGTGCATTCCATCGTCGTTTTAATTCAATATATTGAAAATTTCTATTCAAAGAAGGCTTAGCCAAAAGAAGATTATCTAGCACATCATTAATTCCGTATGGCCACTGGCGAGGGTTCTCAGGTAAAATAACAAATAATAAATCCAAAACATTTTCCGGATATTGATCTACTATTTCACTTTTACGAAGATATGACCACGATAATCGTGCATTACTGACCGTTGTCCCCTTAACAAGATAAATGACACTTTTAATGATTACAGGAAAAACATTAATATTTGAAAAAGCCAGATCACACAATTGAGCCGATATGGCAGTACTTTTCGCTTTTTTGTGTAATGGCCAAATTTGCTGTAAAAATTCCGATATTTTTTCAATCCAATTAGAGGATTCTTCTCTTATCCAACGCAATAAATTTGACAATACCGCCAATCGAAAATTCTCATCGCAATGGATAAGAATCTTTTTCATCTCTTCGTCGCTTATAAGCTTTTCTCCTGTATCTGTATCCATAGTATTCCATCCAACCAAAAGTATTCCGGAAAGGTTGGAATTAAAGTTTCTTGAATCATTTTTTATGCCTGATAGTTCAAGCATATAAGGTTTTAAAATACGGTATAGGTCTATACGCGGTACTTGATTGCCTCGTAAGAAGCCATTCATAAAAGCTTCTTTATCTTTTTCTGAACCATCTAGATATGATAATAAATTATTTACAGTCCATTCTGGATCAATATAAAAAAACCAATTAATGTTTCGTGACAATACAACCAAAGTGAAACGAGAGACGTTATGCGATAGATGTAATAGCTGTTCAATACGACTAATCCAGTGTTCAGGAAATCTCGTCTCAGGGGTCACATCGTTATCTTGAATAAGTTCCATTAACAAATGTGCAAGGCGACCTTGTGGTGTATTAATGGCATACTCAAGCCATTCGTAATGTTTCGAATTGGTCTTTATTCTGGGTTCTCCCTTTTCAGGGAATGTTTCTAACAGATTAATCAGTTTATTCCATAAGAAGTCGAATAAATCAGGTCTGGAAAAAAACAATTTTTTTGCTATTTTTTCGTACCATGCGATTACAGGATAAATGAGTTCTTTCATATCATCTATCGGTATGTGTAATAATCTATACCCGATAACAACGATCAATCGATCACAATCCGTTTCTCTTTTTTTCGCATGTAAAAAAGTCTCCCACGCCCATGTTGGATAATTGTCATGTTTCAACGCATATGATAGTGCCAAAAAAGCACGTACCGATTTTGCCTCCGACAAACCGGAAAAAGGTCTACGCTCCAATAAAAACTCTTCCCTACTAGGCACTGATTTTGTGAGCACGTCTTTCAATGGGATACTCACTAAGTCATCATAATCCGTATTGGTTCTAACAAATCCGCCTCGTCCTTGCAATGAACGATCTGCATTTTGCGCATACTCTTTTTTCCAATCCGGAGCCAGTTTGATCAACTTGCGTGTTTTGGTTTCCACATCAAATGTAAATGTACATCCTTTTAATGCCAGCCAATGAATTACCGTAAGTGTATCCCATGAACGCCCTTCCAAATACTCACTATTCGGTTCAAAGTCATATGGTTTTCTTCCCTGTAAAATCCGTTTCTCGATTTGTTTTTTATTTCTAGAGTCATAATCGTTCCACCGTTTTTTTAACGTTATCAATAAATCCCGTCGTGCCGCACTGCTCCAGAAAACATTATCATCCACTTCAAGTAAAATTTTGGCTGCTTCAGAAGCAGGAAAAAGTCGTTCTTCTCCACTAATCCAAATCGATAATCGGGCAAAGACAGAATTATCTTTCCCCCATGATAAAAATTCTTGCTTAGCAGCGGATATATCTTTTCCGATAAGTCGTTGCATGAGCTTGACAAAATGTATAACATAGGCAGAAATTTTATCATCATGTGAAATTTCATGGTGCGGATCATCTTCCTCATAAATCGGATCAATTTCAGATGGTCGTCTACAAAATGCTTTTTCAAGTACGACAATTTTTTCAAGAATATGTCGAAATTCTTTAATGTAATAAACTAAAAATTCATCAGAAATTTCAATATCTAAAAGTCTTCGATAGTCTATTTCAAAATGGACAACATCATCTATCTTTCTTTCTTTTTCGATAGGAGGAAATGACTTATATGCAAAACCAGTATCCACATTCAATGTTGGGTGGTAGTAATCCAAAAGCTTCAGTAACAATTTTAATGAGAGCTGATCCTTCTTAAAAGATTCTTCTAAAACATATGATTTAAAATCATGCGGATCATCGCTTTTCGACCATATTATTGATAAATTTTCCCACAATAGATCAATCTCAGGGCTCTTTTTTTGATAACGATAACAATGTTGTATCCTATCCACGATTTCAGGGTGCACCCCTTTTTGTTTACAAGCCCACCAAATAGTTATAGGATCATCAGCTATTTTTACAATCCATTCGCCAAGCCATGATAAACGTTTAGGCAATGCGGGCATAGTCATAGAGCCGTGTCCCATCAATGAACTAATGTTATTGAGCTCAAACGATTTTTTATCTGATTCTTGTAGCGTAAAACAGTTCCACGCATTCAGGGGAACTTCTCTTTTTGCGTACAAACTATCAGAATCAATTGGTATATAGATATCGCTGTCTAAAGCATACTTATCAAATGGATCTTTACCCTGATTATCATCTTTCAAATTGATTGGTGGTTTAGCGTAACGTAAATTTGCATCAAATACACAAAGCCATTCAGCCGATAAAGGTTCCTTCATTATAGCTAATTGTCTCATTCCATCAGTATTTGAAACGATATGTGCGACTTGCCCTCGTTCATGCGGTTGCAAATGAACAGGGCCTTTTTTCGCTCTATTTAAAACGTTTTGTATCCATTTTTCAGGATTTTCGGCTCTTAATGCCCATTTCTGCATACTAGCCCAAAATATTTCATGTGTTTCATATTCTATGGGAATAACCCCTTTTGATGACCATGCTTTTTGTGCATCTCCTTCACCTTGATAATGAAACGCATATATACTTTCTAACATCGATGAATGTTTGTTAAAAGCTTCTAAAAGATATCGAATAGGTGGATCATCGGCTGAGTAGCCAACAAATACGACAATGTACTTTTCCAAAATTGTCTTGATAAACTGAGTCGCCCAGCCTTCTGCCAAATAAGCATGACCAAATTCCGAACTAGAGAGTACAAATCCATTTCCCTCTGCTTCAGTGTATTGTTCATTGACAATACCATGTAGATGGATTATCCCATTGAATTCATGACTACTTGAAGGATCTGGCAATTTAGGTGGACAGAAATATGGTAGTGAACGGTCACAGCTTTCAAATAACCTGTCAAAATTGGTAGTCACTATTCTGGTGCTGCCGTGTGAAGTTTTCGCTAATTTAAGCATCGTTTGATGTGCAAACAAATTTGACGAGTTATTGGGCTTTAGAACTCTTGCAACAGCAGCTTCAATGTCTCGATCATTAAAATCTTGTTCTAGTAACCCAAAAATGCGATCAAGAGATAAAACTCTTTCTCCACTATCATTCTTGATTCTTTCATCAGCAAGAAGTAATGTGGAAACTGCATCCTCATCACCAACACCTAATTCAGAAATGACCTTTTTTGTTAAATCTAAAAAATCTGGGAGATTTGCGGAAGACCTCGATACACCTGCACCACAAAAAAATACCACTCTTCCTTCATCTCGTGCAGTTAATAATGCATCTGGAATAAAAGGACCATCTGGAATAAAGCGCATCAAACTACCTAAGATTAAATAACCTTATTATGCCATTTATCTTTTAGAAATGCCTGTATAGAAGTCTTCGAAATAATAACGAGCAATAAAGACAAATATTAGGAATACATCCCCCGCGATGCGGGGAAAAAGTGACGAAAACCAATGAAGGGTCTGCCCGCAGGAGGGCAGGACGTCCTTAGCGGACGATATCGAAGAAGTAGTCGGTCGAAGCGATGTTTTTGGTCTC
>NZ_SLTI01000030.1 GCF_004347735.1 Sulfuricurvum sp. IAE1
TGTCAAGCGCGGAGTTAAAATAGGCAGCTGAGAAGGCTGTTGGATTGTAGTTTTTACGACCTAAAGCTTAAAGAAGCGGATTAGATTCGCTAAAGTCCTGATTTCCTTTTCGGAAAGGGGGACTATGCTGAAAAAAGGTGAAGTAAAAATGATACATCAGATGCTCAAAGAAGGATTGAGCAAAAGTGCAATAGCACGGAAGCTTGGGCTATCGAGGGATACGGTAGCCAAATACGCGAAGCTGCCGGAGGGGTATGTTCCGGTGATCAAGCGAGAACCGGTAGAGACGACGGTTGATCCGTATCTGGTCAACATCGCGCAGATGTTGGAGCACGCGCATGAGCTGAAAGTGGAGTTGCCTGCGACGGCAATTTATGAAGAGATACAGAAACTCGGATACCGGGGGAGCCTTCGGTGGATGCAGGAGATCATGCTCCGGCATGATCTGCGTCGCCGTGTGCAAGAGGAAGAGCCGCTGATACGGTTCGAAACGGCTCCCGCTCAGCAGATGCAAGTCGATTGGATCGAATTCCCCAAAGAACACTTATCGGCATTTGTGGCGACAATGGGGTATTCACGTGCATCGTATGTGGAGTATGTTGATAATGAACGGGTCGATACGCTGATCGCGTGCCATATGAATGCCTTCGGATATTTCGGCGGGGTTCCCCACGAATGTCTGTATGACAACATGAAGACCGTCATCCTCAAGCGCAACGCCTATGGATTTGGCAAGCACAAATTCAACGAGCAGTTCCGAGACTTCGCCGAGAAACACTGCGGTATCACCCTCAAAGTCTGCAAACCTTACCGTGCAAAAACCAAAGGGAAAGTGGAACGCTTCAACCATTACCTGCGCTACAGTTTCCACAATGCGCTGAAAGTACGACTGTCGATGATGGGCTATCGGATG
Organism: Sulfuricurvum sp. IAE1; assembly: GCF_004347735.1. Classification (NCBI taxonomy): domain Bacteria; kingdom Pseudomonadati; phylum Campylobacterota; class Epsilonproteobacteria; order Campylobacterales; family Sulfurimonadaceae; genus Sulfuricurvum; species Sulfuricurvum sp. IAE1. The sequence goes on from NZ_SLTI01000030.1 coordinate 914, forward strand.
ACGCTGGAGAATGCAAACGCGGAAGTAATGGACTGGCTGGATTTTACCGCCAATGCGAGGATACACCAAACGACACTGAAACGACCGTTTGATCTATTAGCAGAAGAGCAGTCCCACCTGCTTCCTCTGCCCAAGCCTTATCACGGTATCCACCCGATAAAAGCTATGAAAGAAAGTGTAGCAAAAGCGACCCAAACAACCAAGAAAATTCCCCGCATCCATATCCCACAACGTGATATGCAGACATATGACGAGTTCATCCCGATGATGGGGTTATGGCTGTTCTCTTCACTCACGCTGGGAGGTGTCGCATGGCGCTGAACGATTCGATCGAACAGCTGTGCAAGGAAATGCAGCTGCCCACGCTGGCCAGACGCTACGGGGAACTGAGCGCCACAGCCGCCAAAGAGAACTGGCAATACGCCGAATTCCTGTACGAAGCGCTCAAATGCGAATCGGAAGCCAAAGCCGAACGTTCCCGCACCGTACTGACCAAACTGGCCGGATTCCCGACGATCAAGACACTGGAGCAGTTTGATTTCGATTTCACCGTCGGAGTCAACCGCCGCCAGATTGAGGAGCTTTCCAATCTCGGATTCATCAAACGCAGCGAGAACATCATCCTGCTGGGGCAATCGGGCGTGGGAAAAACCCATCTGGCGATCGCTTTGGCGGTCAAAGCGGTGCAGAACCGCTATAAGGTGCGATTCACCACTACAGCCGATCTGCTGATACAGCTGAGCAATGCCAAGAAGAACAAACGCTACGACAGCTTCATCAAACAAACGATCATGGCACCATCGCTTCTCATCATCGATGAGATCGGATATTTCCCCATGAGCAAGGAGGATGCCCACCACTTTTTTCAGGTAATCTCCAAACGCTACGAAAGAGGTGCCACCATCGTCACCTCAAACCTCGTATTCAGCCAATGGGCCGGAATATTCGCCAACGATAAAGTGGTTACATCAGCCATTCTTGACCGGTTGTTGCATCACAGTCACATCATCAACATTCAAGGAAATTCATATCGACTCAAGGAGAAAAAGGAAGCAGGCTTACAAGAAATGGATTTATTTAAGATTGGAAAGAAAAAACGTTCCTCTGAACACTCGGATGAACCCGTCGCTTAAGGTTACGAAACGTAAAAATTGTTAGAAAAAACTGCAGAATTTAACTCCGCGCTTGACA
>NZ_SLTI01000031.1 GCF_004347735.1 Sulfuricurvum sp. IAE1
GGGGGCATCGGTATCTTCTCTTGCGTACATGGAGATAAACCCTTCTCCCGCTGATCGGAAGGTCCTCTGCTTGTGTCCATTGACTGCTGTGGTATCCCTTTGTATGTATGCCTCTGCATTGTGGACATATCGGCATGCTTTTGATATATGGCTCTAAATGAATGTGTATTTCTGTATCTGTAAGATATATATCGGTTACTTTGTGCCCTGGAATATTTAACAGCTTTCTGATACCATGTAAGAGCATCGGTTACTCCCTGGTATTTGAGGTTGGTGGACCAAAAACTTACCAGTTTTTATTGTAACCGGTGCTTTTTGCTTATTACTATATAATTCTGATGGGTTACAGAGAATACTGCACTTTATTTAAGAAAGAACCATAAAATGTAATCGATTTTGTGCAGTCAGGGGCTACGCATGCTTGCCGGAAGGACACAAACTATTTGGACTTTGTTTACCTTGACGCTTGTGGTACAATGCTTCTGCATCTTTTTATTCCTCCTTTTGCACGAATCGATTGTTTGGCAGACTATTGATTCTATTGCGAAAGGAGGAATTTTGTTAAGGATTAAGTATGGATAAATGCATTTTTCGGGTTAAAGGTGGATGAAGCAGCTTGATCAGAGCTTTCCCTTTAAGTCCTGTGCCACTCGTGTCTGTTGGTTTCAAGATCTTATGTCTCCGTCATAACGGGGAGCTAACCGGATAGGCAACGCTTCTTTGTTTCCTATCCGGTTCAGTGCCTTGTTCGGCCTGTTGATTTTTCTGCCAAATTAATCAGAGAACGAAGGGCTTCATTGACGGCTTCTTCAGTGGAGAACACCTTTGCCACATCAGGACTTAAAAGAACAAGATTTGTGCCCTTACAGTATTCTTCAAAATACTTGCCCCGGATTCCCACACCAAGGTCTTCCCGTTTATACTCAGGACGGAGTTCATCAGATATCTTAACCTTCCTCATAGATAACCCTTTCCTTGCGGTCCATTAGACGCGCGCTTATGATTCTTGTTCGATCTTTACGTTTCGTATGAGAGACAACAATAAGTCGTTTTTGCAAAGATAATCCAAAAGTCATTTGTCTTTCTTCTGCCTCCGAATGATCCGGGTCTTGAAACGTAATAGCCAGCGGGTCTCCAAAAACCGTTGCAGCCTCCTGAAACGTAACCCTGTGTTTTTTTGAGTTTGTTTCAGCCTTCTTTGGATCCCATTCAAATCTCATAGTATTAACTATTATAACAAAATTGCAAATATTGCATCAAATCAATTTTAGGTCGAACACCAAGCTGAGCCAGAGGCAGCCTTTATTGCCGTGCCTATTGGCTCCAGCGTTTTGTTCGCCGATCTATTCATAATGCGTCCACATCCTAATAACTTTAACGGTTTTTACATCATCAAGGACTTGGTAAACAAGACGATGTTGAATATTTATCCTGCGAGATAAAACACCAGCAAGGTCTCCCAAAAGTTTCTCGTAGGGTGGTGGGTTCTGATAGGGGTCTTCTCGAAGAATATCCAACAGACGAGAAGCTTGGGTCTTGAGGCCGGATTGGGCTAACTTCTTTGCGTCTTTTTGAGCCTGTTTGGTAAAGATTAGCCGCCAGCTCACCAGCCCGGTTCCTCAACACACTTTTCAACGGGAGTCTCAAGGCCTTTCTTGATAGACTCACGCATGCCCGGTATAGAAGTGAGGTACAGAGTCTCTTCTATGGCCCGCCAGTCTTCTTCAGAGACAAGAACAGCAGAATTTCTCTTACCGACAATCTGAACTGGCACATGGCTCTCTTTTACTTCATCCACCAGATTATATAAACGTTTTCTTGCATCTGATGCAGAAAGTGTTGTCATCTTTAACGCCTCCTTGTCGTACCGTATATGGTACGACAGTATTATATAAATGTCAAGCCATTCGAGGGCGAACGGGGAGCCAACCCGGAGTGGCCCGATAGGGCCACGATTGGCTGCATCCGGTGGATACTATTCAAGGCCTCCTCGAGACATGGTAAAATAGGTTTTGCGAGGAACCAAATCTTACCTATACAGGAGGAAGTCTTATGAACTTTTACAAAGGTCAACACAAAGTTTACTGTGGTATCGATCTTCATGCAAGAAAAATGTATCTCTGTATTTTGGATGAGAAAGGGGATATAAGATTGCACAAGAATATGAATACCGACAGAGCTATTGAGCCCTTGGTGTCCACTAAAACATCATACAACGGGAGGCCTTATAAGGGTTATGAGCTGTACTCCATCAAGATTTCAATATGCCCGGTGTGTTCGTCAGCTCTTTCCTTTACGGGTTTGAATCCACATTTCCTATAAAACCGAATGCTTTTCTTATTCTCACGATACACGGTGAGATTCAATTCTCTTCTCAACGACTTTGCTTTATTCATCAACTGATGCCCGATGCCTTTGCCTTGGGCATCAGGAGAAACAAATATTGCCGCCAACAAATTCCCGTGGAGCGAGAAAAAGCCCTTAACGGTTTCGTTCTCTGAAAAGACATAGGTGTCGGAATCTGGAATGTATGTTTCACGCATATCATCAACCTTTGATTCCCAAAACTCTTTTCCAACAAAGCCATGCGCCCCGATTGAAGCTTCCAGCCAAATATCCAAGACCTCACTCATGTCCGATGATTCAAAAGCACGTATCATGTTGGTTGGTCCTTAGACTCATAACAGGCCAATCATCGAGCGGCGGGTTTTTTGCCGATTCGCTGAATTGGCAAGGTTATGCTATACAATTATCGCAAATATGGTCGAGTTTTCTTAATGCAGCTCTCCAAGTTGTTCCTCCAAAAGGCTCGCTCCGCAAACGATTTGTATAGTCTTCTAATTCATTTTTTAAGGCGTTGTGGAATCTTGTGGCATTAATAGTTTTTTTCGAGGACTCAAAAAGGACTCCTTTACGACGGATTAACCATCCCTCGTATGTCTCTCCCTGGTGAAGAATTCCACAACGAACATTTGTATAAAAATCCACTCCTAAACCCGCAAATGCATTAAGGTGATTTGAATCATTAAAAAAATTTGAAAAAAACAACTCCGCCCGCTTCACCAGTTTTCTTTCTTCCCCTTTGAAAACAAAATAAAACTTCAATCATCAAGCATGCGACTGCCATCATCCCAAAACCATGTTTAGCAGGATTATTCTCGAAAGGCTCTATGTAGCGCTCATAAAGCCTCTGATAAATAAGATCTGCTATCTTTTTATGATTAGCTTCCTTTTTAAAAGTTCGATATTGCCTCACCGTATATTTAGAACATAATTTTGTATTATCCATGTTCACCCTCTAAGCCTAATGATATCTATACTACATACTTATAGACATTCTACACTTCCCTGAATTAGAAGTTAACAAAAAACTTGAGGGAGGTTGTCATGACAAAGGGATATCAGA
>NZ_SLTI01000032.1 GCF_004347735.1 Sulfuricurvum sp. IAE1
CTACATGGGCATAAGGACGTAGTACCGATTGTTTTTTGACATACTCAGCAAGCCGTTCCGTCATCTTGTACTCATCCGACATTTCGGGCAGATCAGCAGGAAACAGCTTTTTGCACTCTTTGCACCGATAGCGCGGAACGTCGATATTCAGCCCCACCCGTTTACCGCGAATCGGAATATCCATGAAGTGCCGATGACGCTTGCCGTGAGCCACAATGTCCTTAGAATTGCATTGAGGGCATAAAGGCTTTTTAGAGTCTATCAGAGCGATTTGGATATGGATGTCATGATCGGTCTCCTCGATGATTAAGGAGGTGTAATGCGGGAGGTTTAAGAGGGGCATGAATGTCCGTTTTTACTATGTATTATACAGATATTAAAATTTCATGAAAACATACCAATGAGTAAAACCTTTATGACCGGATGTGTGGCCAAACAATGGTTTAGCATTAGTTAGGCATAAAACTTCTTTGGACTTTATCTGAGTTTCGTTCCATTTAAAGACCAAAGTCCCTCCTGGTTTTAGAACTCTAAAACATTCTGAAAATCCTTTTGAAATATCCGATTTCCAATCATCAGATAAACGGCCGTATTTTGAAGCAAGCCAACTTCTTGCGCCAGCACGCTCAAGATGTGGAGGATCAAAAACAACTAAATTAAATGAATCGGAATCAAACGGGATGTTTCTAAAGTCCATTTCAATATCTGGGTTAATTATTATTGATCTTGTTCCATTTTCTTTTCCATTTGAGCGGTCAGTTACCGTAATAGTTTCTTTTCTTATATCACCAAAGATAGTGTTTGGATTTGATTTATCAAACCACATCATTCTAGAACCACAGCATACATCAAGAACTTCCATTTGAAAACTCCTTATTTTATATACAAGATTATACTATTTTTACGCAAAAATATCAACCATATAATAAAGATAGTACATATTAAACTTAATCAACATCTACCACTTATTTAGGAGACCCGAATTTTCTTGCTCTTTTTCAACGGTCATACTGGTGTCACTTGTCTTGGTAGAGGCAAACGCAGCATACCCAGCCATAATCACCACTGAGCACATTGCGACAGCAGAGGCAATGGTGAGACATGCAATCATAATGGCTTCAATCGGCAATCCCCAAAACGGCATAAATTTGTCGAGGATTGTGGGGGCTTGATTTGCCACTCCATACGCATTGTTCATCGCATCTTTGATCTGATCAATGATATTCAGCTTGATAACCGCATCAAACGCAGCCCAAAGCGCCGTCAGCCACAATGCAGACATTGGAATGGCAAGCAAAGCTTGACCTATTACGCTCTTGATCCACCGCTTATAGGCAAAGGCGGCCAAAGCAACAATAGCGACACAAAGAGCATCAAATAGCACTGTCGTCATCGAGCTGTAATGCCGATACATCGCCCAGCTCCTCACGGCAAAGTGCATAAACTCATAGTAAGCCCACATCGCCAGCATGAACCCCGGCGGGACAACCATGAAAGCGAACAGCCATGTATCCCAAAATGGCTTCGCCTGCTGTTTCTCTACTGGGTGTAACATTACTTCCTGTTCCAATTTGGCTCCTTGTGCGTCGATCATTAATGGTGGCTACTTTTCGATAATTGTGATCCTGCGATCAGAAGCAACAAGCAGAGCATCTCCTTTGCGCTCGGCGCGCATACCTTCCGAACCATCTTCTCCGACAACCATCCCATTGACAATAGCCGATTTTCCATCGGTGCATTTTTTATCTATCGTCTTAAATAACACGCGAGGACAATATTGCTCTTTATCCACGATCCCTTTTGCTTTTAGTGTATAAAGGCATCCATCATCCGCCTTTACTGCGACAACAGCACTATCATACTGTCCTAGTTTGACCATCACACTATTGATCGTTTTACCAACTGCGATGCCTTCGTGGTGTTTTGTCTGCGCCATTGCGGCGGTAGCGATCAATAACGATGCTATTAAAATCTTATTCATAATTTCCCTTTGTTGGACGTTTTTGCATTAATTATGTACCTTAGACATTGTAAAGCATACAGCTTCGCGATGCCATAGAATAGCGATCTGTTTCGCTGATCCATCCGCTATCTGCTTATCAAAATCCCTCATTGAGGGGTTCCTGAATAGCTTACTTTTTTAGCCGTTTTTAATGACTACCTGTAAAGTATTCAGCAATCCCTTGTTTCTTTGGTTTATGCACTATGAATCGGGTGGATTCCAACGGTTATGTTCCAATAAAAAGCATTCGAATTTACCCATAATGATTCCAATACAAAATACCCAATCTTTTTTGGATGTTGCTTTATTTTTAAAAGACGAATCATTTATTGCTCCTCGTAATTTGCACCCATGTGTTCGTTTTGCAAATCAACTCCATACTGTGATCCGGCGTAACCGCGATAAAATCTGTATTGCTATTGCACGCCTGCCCCGGAAGGGCGACAGGAATAACTCCTACAACGATTGGGGCAGATTCCCTTTGCACGCCGGTTACGGAAACCGACGGGTTTTTAAGCGACGAATTCAAAGAATCAGCATTCAGCGTGCATACTGCGAAGAGAAAAAGATGGAAGATTTTTTTCATGGGGTTCCTTTTTTTCGGCTTGAGATCTTAGTTACACGTTCTCTCAACCCGCTTGTCGATCAGCTTCCCGTCTCTCATGATGTTGATTTCGAGGTTGCAGTGGTTTTGGTCGAGGGTGCGGCACGATACGATGGTTCCCTGATATTCCGTTCCAAATGCTCCGTACGCCTTACATTGGGTTTTGACCTGAGCGATGATCGGGTCAAGTTCTTTAGAGCGTGGCACGCCCGGAAGCCCTGTTTCGCCAAGAGCGATCACTTGACCGTTGCACACTTTGTAGTTATATGTGTCCTTGCGGGCTTTATTGACCGGCATATTGGCGACCGTTTTTTGAAGGGAAACCATGTCACATCCCTGAGCGTCCGTCCCGTTGTAGTAGCCCGAGATTACGTTAGCCCCTACCAGTTTGCCAAAAGGAACCTTGCTCGATGCAATCTGGCGGATGATTTGTTCTTCTTCTGTGCCAGAATTGCCCGGCTGTGGTGCAGAGCCACCAGTGCCATTTTTACCAGAAATTTGGATCGCATCTCTGCCTTTGCTGATTTTTGAATACCCAAAAACGATCGTATCACCATTATTCCAAACGTATGGATTCTCAAGAAGAACTGAAAATTCCGCCTTCCCGCCATTACAGGAATAGTTGCCAGAAAAGGGTGAGGTTACTTTATTTGCACTATCTTCAAAAACAGACCAGCCGTTTTTATTAAAAACCCCTTTCAAAAATTCCCGAAATGGAACGGCATCCTTAGTAAAACTTCCCCCGTTAGCTTCACAGAAAAGATTCATTTCTCCAATATCACCCAGGCTGCTGAATCCAGTGACGATTTTTTTCTGATTGATTTTATCGTTAATCCGATAGCTGTCTTCCATCTTATGTGTCGCTTGGAAGGTATTGAAATAGCTCTCATACGAAGGGAATGAAATCATCATACGTTTTTTATATTCGTTCGACGTTTCGTTGCCAGCCGCTCTTCCGTTGAACCAAATAAAATCGCTCAATGCTTCTGGCTTATGCTCCACAATAAGCGATTGGCCTTTGATTTTCCCCGACATCAAAATATTCCCATTTGGAAGTTTGCATTCCAAAGAGCTGAAGTTTTTCAGATTCGCAGTAAAGGCTTTTTCTTCTGAAGTTAGAAACAGTCCCCCAACTCGTGAGTCTGAAAGAAGTTTACCAGTTCGCTCGTCTTTAGTCATTGAAGCGTAAGACGAAATCAATTCCGCATCATGGGATGGTAATTGTTCTTCACCGAGGTCGTGTTTCATTTTCCCATAAAGGGTTCCACCCGCAAGGACACAATACTTGTCCATTGTGCCATTAATTACCCCGTCATGCTTTAGTGCGGTGGTCCGCTCATCAAGAGAAGTGTAGTCCATCGAACCGCCATTTTTTTTAAAATAATCGGTCAGATAATCCCGAAACCCGTATTCTCCAGCAAGCAAAGACGCGGACAGGGCCGCAGACAACAGAAGCGTTTTTTTCATGGTGAAACTCCTTTTTGGATGATAAATTCTACCAAACATTTTAGCGGAAAGAATATATATGTGTCAATAGATAGATTGACAAAAGTATATTAAATTGATAGAATTTTGCACCATAACTTTTTAGAGGAGTTTGCATGGAAAATTTACCGCCCGGAAAAATGTTGGATCAGCATGATGTTGTCGATTTCATATTAACCCGCTTTGAAAAAGGGGCGAAGTGCTTCGACGGAGACTGGTGGGGAGGTTCGCATATCCCAGTGTCGGGGTCAGAGCACGGTTTCGATGTTCAAGTGTTTTTTGAGGGTGCAGGCGACGGCACATATAATGCTGTTGCCTACGCATACAAAAATAAAGAGTGTGACGTTGACATTGACAATATCTTGGTCAATAAATTTCCCCTCACTTTTTGGATCGAAGTTTTTCGCGAAGATGATTCCGCGTGGGGATTCAAAGTAAAAATTCAAGAGGGCAGCATTTTATCATCCGGCGACGGGATACAAAGCGAGTTGGCAGCTCACCAGGAAGCCGTGAAGATGTTTCGAGAGAGTGGATGGGCGCAGTGCCCTCTTCTTTCTGGCACGATTTCTTGATTTGGCCTGCTATGTTAGAATGGCGTCAAGAAAACACACCGACAATAGGGGGCTAGGATGACCAAATCGGAACTGGCAGAGTTGTTGGGCATATCAAGGCAGGCTGTCGGGCAGCAGATTGCAGGAACGAGCAAGAAAAAAGAGTACATCCGAAAGATGATGAAGATATTATTGGGCCTGAAAAAAGACGAGGCCGAAAAAATACTTTCAAGCATCCCGCCTTCGGAATGTGCTGTCATGTTGACCGAAAAAGAGGTGTCTGAGCTTACCAAATATTCGATCAATACGCTAAGACAATACCGCTGCTCCGGCAAAGGACCGTCTTTTAACGTCGGGGAAGGTAAAAAAGGCCGAATTACCTATCTGCAAGAAGATGTTGAAAAGTGGCTCTCTGAGCAAAAACGTCGGCCAAAAAACTCAAAAATCAAAGATATGGATGGTTAGTATGTCCGATCAGATATTAATTGTCGCAGGTATAGTCTCGTTCATGTATGCAATCGTGTTTCTCGAAGTGTTTTTGCACGAGCTGGGACATTTCTTTGCGGCTAGGGCGTTTCGTGTGTCGGTCAAGGAAATTGTCTTTATTTCGGTGCAGCCAAAGGTCATTTATCAAGACCCCGGTGAGCCGATCAAAGATGGCCTTACTTATTTTCATGAAGCGCCTCGTGCCCACCAAAACGCCATCCTTATTGCCGGTCCCCTGTCGGGGTTGCTTGCGGCACCATTTGCGTATTTAATTATGCACACATACCCTGATAATGCCCTATCTTCAAAATCCCTCCGCTCCCCCTCATTGTCATAGACATATATCTACATTTATTTCAGCGATTATGCTATAATCCACTATGGCACAGAAAAGCCTGCCGCTTCCGCCGCAAGGTATGGTGAATTTTCTGATTGATAGTTGGTTGCTTTGAGCGTTATTCGCGAAAACAAACAATTCAAGGGAGGCATTATTGTATTTCTCCGTTTACGGGTGTTTTCGCTTCTGAATAACTTTAAAGGAGCCAATTGTGGCAAAAAAAGACAATACCCACCCCGTCCTCCAGATGATCAAAAGCGAGGCAAAAGAACTTCAGGCATCAGCAAAAGTCGAAGGCAACCGCCTTGTTTACGGACATGCTCTCGATCAAGCTTCAAGACAACATGGATACAAAGATTGGAATAGCGCCTGTGGGCTTGCTGGTGATAATCAAAATCGCATGAAATATGTCATGGGCGAGGAAGGAAGTGTTCCACTAGGGGATCACGAGGTTGAAATGTATGAAATGTCCGGGGCTTTATCAAAAGCCATCAGTGGCACGCGAAAGGGTGGAGGGCTGATGGTTGGCACACAAACAGCAGAGGACTTTACCCATTCAAAGCATAAGACGTATTACAACCCTTTTAATCAGTTTATGCACGAATATCCTGACATCCAGGGCGATCCAAACTATGAAGCGATCCCCGCAGAGCGTTGCGAGTCTTTTGAGGATATGTGCTCGTTCGTCAGAGAAAAAAATGGGAGTCTTTTTTATCCTTCAAATTCTGTCGCTGATCTTCGGAATTTATCGAAAGAGCAAAGGGAGGCTATCGAGGCAAATGTTGATACGCGAATCCTCCTGGGGCGAAATGGTCAAATTGCATCGTATGATTTTTCAACTAATCACGGTGTCCCATTTGTGATTGGCCCGTCCGGCGTAGGGCAGTCGTTTTATATCAAGGACCTGATCCACAAAGCACAGGAAGAGAACCCATCTCTTAGCAAAGAGGAAGCTTTGGAGTTTGTCTATAAGAAATACCACATCCAAACTGTCACATTGGATACCAACGAGGATGAGTGAAGGAAAATAAAACACCCCGCGTCAAATTCTCCATTAAGGGAAAAGTCACGCAGATAGACAAATACTATCTCGATGCCCTTGCTCTTGCCCACTTCGGGCAGAAGTATGAAGACAAAGCAATAAAAAAACAGGTCAACAAAATCGTCAGGGATCTCATGAAAGATGAGATTGTGAGTGTTCAGGCGATTCAACAGAAAATCCTCGCGTCATTCCTTCCGCAAAGCATTCAAAATCAGCTTAATCAAACGTAGATATAGGTCTATCATTAATGGGGTGGGTGATTCGCGCAATAAGGGGCAAGTTGGTATCTGTCGATTCATAAGGTGAAAACACACGACATTAAAGCATTAATTCCTTGACATTTTAATGATACTTTGTAATAATTACTTATCTTTATTGCTGGAGCAGTCATGTCAAAATACGAAGCAATCCTCATTGATCCGTTTGCCAAATCGATCTCCAAAGTCGAGATCGAACGCGGAGAAAACGAACTCAAGCAAATCTACAAACTTCTGGGATGCCGAACGATCGATGCGATCCCGTCAGGTATCGGGGAGAAGGGCGACCGTCTGATCGTCGATGACGAAGGCTTGTTTGTCGATGGACAGAAATTCTTCTACATCAACGGCATGAAGCTGGCAGGCAAAGCGCTCTATGTCGGCAATTTCGGCTCCAAGTTCGGCACGCCGGAAATCGGCGTCGCACAGCTGTCATCACTTGTCGGCTTTAATGGCGATCCGTTCCGCGCATGGATTGAAACATTCCTTGATGAAAAAGGGATTGATATGGGGCACAGCTTCACCTACGATTCGGATGTGGGGTTTGCCTTGATCTCGGTCGGCGCCATCGTGGATCAGATGTGTGTTTCGAATGCCAATATCAAAGCAGCCATCCAAAGCAAGATCGTCGAAATCGATTTCAAAAACGGCGATGTCCTGCATTACTTCCGTTTTCTTGGTCAATTCATGGCCAATCAGCAATTGGCAAAGGGGGCATAAAGATGCAGGTTTTTGAATTCAAATATGCCCCATACGGCAACGAGATCGAAACTTCCCGTGTTCTTGCACACTCAATGGATGAGGCGGAGCGTTACCTCCGCATCCTGATCGAGAATGAAAGCCGAATCAGGAATCTTGTCATCCTGCACTCGTACCCCATCGCAACCCCCACGAACTTCAGCGTCCGAGGCAAAGACGATGCCGGGCGCCCGATAAGCCTCAACTGGAAAGACAAGGCTTCTGGCGGCGGCGGAGTTGTTCTGCTTTGGACTGATCTGCCGGTGCAAATCAAAAAGAAGCTCCAAAAGGCCGAAGAAAATCTCCCTGAACTTCTCGCGACACTGAAAGACATCCGTAGCCACAATGACTGATCAAGTCCACCGCAGAGCCATCCCGCCACATTTGCTTCGTCTTCTGAACGATGGCTACGTCGTATGGTTTTACGACAACTTCCGCACCAGGCGGGAAATGGCGAAAGAGGGTGAGCAGTTCTGGATTGAAGACGGCGAGCTCTGCCATAAAACGGTCCGGATGTTTAAATCCAAAGAGGTGTCGCGGGGCGAAAAAGCTCTTCGCCGATTTGAGAGGGAACTGGAAGCCTACCTGAACAAAGCAGATGTCGAATTTTCGATCGGCGACTTCTCATTCCGATATATCAATGTCGAACGATACGGAAAGACTCTCAAAGAAGAGCTGCGCCAAAGACTCCAGATCCCCTTCCTTCCTGATACCCACTCCTATTACGACTTGATCGATGACATCGCCCCCCTGACGCTCATCTCTTTCCACAAGCGCAAGATCCCGAAGGCCGAAGCGTTCGATGCCAAAAAAGCGAAGGTTTCCGTGTTCGGATGGCTCTTGAAGAAATACCCGCAAGCCGTAATCATCCCCGAATTCGGAATCGGCGGCGGGAGCTATGCTAAGACGTCGATTGTGGATATGGCCGTATTTGACACAAAAAGGATGATATTCGTTGAGATCAAGGCGGAGAACGATACTTATGCCCGCGTAGCAAAACAGCTCGAAATAAGTGCTTTAAATGCTGATGAGGTGTGGCTGGCAATTTATGAGGCAAAATCAATTCCGAAAGAGATCCACGAAAACGTCGGCATTCTATCTCTTCTGGGTAACGGGAAAACGAAAGTAATCCGAAAGGCGAAGCCATTTAAGCACGACGGCGCTTGGGTCGGCCACATCTGGACGAATGAGTGGCAGGATGCTTTCAGCGGCATCAAGGGCCACAGTAAATGGGTGAAGAATCAGCGCGAGGGGCTTGAAGGTTTGGTGAGCATGGGGCTAAAGATACTTGGCAAAAAGGCCAGACAGTTTACGATCGATATGTGGCGTGCCAGGTATCAAAACGAATTCGTGTGGAGGCGTGACCATTTTCTTGACGGCGACACTGAAAAGGCGCATGTCAAGCGGGGCGGCCAGAGAAATGAATATGACTATTGGAAACACTGTAAAGATCGGTATGGGACAAGCTCGGTTTTATGCTGTCGCCCTGTATTGTCAGACCATGCGCCGACGGGCTTTCAATTTCCAAACATAGAGCCCCGTCCGACGGTAAAAACATTTCTTCAAATCGCAAAAGAGAGAAAAGCGAATGGCCTATAGAATATATTAAAACATTAATTCCTTGACAAGTGAGCCGCCCAAAGTGTATCATTTGACATTATAACGATACAGTACAGCGGCAATAATAAGGGATAGAATGAGCGATACCACAAAAGAAACACTATACAGCTTTTCTGTGATCTACGGCGAGGGGGAGTCAAACCTCGGGCTTTTTTACCAGGAAAGCCACACCAAATCGAGTCTTGCCGAGGAAGATACCAGCATTGAAGACATTCTGACAAAGATGCTCGAAGAGATGAAACCTTTGAAAGTGCAGGTCATCGATGGCAGGCTGATGGTAGTCAGAGAATCGCATCGATTCACATTCACGGAGGATTTGGAGGGAGATTGTCGATATGCGATGGCAATCCTTCCGGGGGAGGATGAAGAGCAAATCAATGTTTCTCCCAACATCACAGAAGAAGCCGGACATGGAATGAGGCCGTTTTGGTACGACGGAAGCGGTATGCGGAAAGTTTCCGATTTCGACAATTTTGTTGAGGTCTTCGGGACCGATGATGAATTCTTTCAAGAGGTAAAAGCGATAGCTGCATCCGAGGATCTTGTCTTTTTCCCGCAATATCTTTGTCTTGACGAGCAGGAGGTGGACCCGACTACGCTCATCCCCCATGTGTCAGAGGTTAAGGTGGTGACAAAATGACAAGCCAAAAGCTTGAACCGTTCGGAAACGTAAAAGCCGACCTCTTTTATTGGCTCAAAGAGTACCTTGGCAGCAAGATGTCCTCTCTTGAGATTGATGATGGATTTGCGATTACCTTTAACAGAGCAGCAAATAAAGAGCGAATCGTAGCCTGTAAAGATGTAGCTGAATTGGATGAGGTAACGAGAGAGATCCGCCGCGAAGGGATGAAAAATCTCGGCATCTATTCAGTTGCAACCCTCGCATTTTACCGCTACGTCTTGACCAAAAAGAAAATCGAATCGATCAAAGAAATCGATACGTCTTTTCGGGATGAATACATTACCAAAAATCCCAACGGTCTCAAGCCCGGAACACTTAAAAGTTATCTCTTCCAGATCAATAGCCTTTTCAAATATGTTGAAGAGAACAGCGAGGATGAACATCGGTTTCATCTTGGCCGAACAAGGGGAGGGCGGAAGACCGTTTCTCCTATTCAGGAAGACGACAGAGAGATGGAGTATCTTGAGCCTGATGAGCTAAAGCGGTTCCTTGAGGCATTGGAGACGTATAAATATCAGCACGACAATCCGGCGCAAGTCCGGTTGATGATGAAGATTGCCTGCTATGCTGGCTTGCGCGTAGATGAGCTGCTTTCTTTGAAGGCATCGAACCTCTCTTTCGTCAGCGACCCAAGCCCACTGCTTGAGAGCGTTAAATACATGCGTATCGATCTTATCGGCAAAGGGAAAAAGCCAAGAACGGCCTACATCAAAGCTTCATTGATTCAGAAGGACTACGACGAGCACATGAAGCATCGGAAGTGTGGCATGGACTTTTTGTTTTGCAATCAAAACGGGGCAAAGTATAATAGTGGCGCACCGTATGATCAGCTCACGCGGATACTGAGATCGATCGGTATTGACAAAACGGGTATGCACATCCTCCGGCGCTCGTATGCAACATACCTTATGGCGCAAAATGTGGACTTCGCCATCATTTCAGAACTCCTCGGTCACAACGATGAAGAGGTCACAGAGCTGTATGTGAGGTTCACCAAAGACGGACTTCGCAAGATAGTTAAATATTGGGGTGATATTTAACGTAATTAATACTTTAATTCCTTGACATTGGCATCCATAAAAGGCTATAATTTAACACAAGGAATTAAAGTAGATAACCCATTAATTTTTAGGGAGTTGGAGATGGAAATGAAGTTTATTCACAAGTATAAAAGTTCACATATGAGCAAAAGAAAGGCTCTAAAAAAGAACATCAATAACTACAAGTGGGTTAAATTAAGCTCCAATTCCACTGGAATTTTAGTAGGAATAGTGACCTCTATGACAAAAGAGGAAAGGGAAAGATTTGGGATTCCTTTGGAAATTGATACTTCTATCGATACTGCAAAGTTTTACCTTAACGGCAAGATAAAAAATCGGCACGCTAGTATGCCGTGTTAATTTTTAGGAGGGAAGACAGATGGAACAAAGTTATATGGAAAAACCCCTTTGGTCTCAATATGAATGGGAAATAGAACCTACAAGAGCACACACACATGTTGGCAAGCCAAAAAATGATAAAAAAAACCATGTTTTTCTTGGTGGAAAAAGCCTTTGTGGTACACATTCTGATATCGATGTAAGCCTTTTGTTGGATACAGCAGAATATTCATTTGATAATGCGTGTGAAGAGTGCATGAAAATCTTTTGCAGGATGGTAGGGAGCGGCGAGGCAAAAGTCAAAGAAGAAAAAAGAATATTATCAACAAAGTGCCCAGTCTGCAATACCAATATAGAAATAAACAAGGAACAAATTAAAGATATCGCCGAAGCAATCTTTTGCCGTTGTATAAAATGTAGCCATGAGTTTAAGACATCTCTACCAGAATGGGTTAAGAGTGTTGAAGACATTAAAGATTACGCACCATGTCTTAAATATCTGGAAATACAACATTAATTTTGAAGGGGTTGAAAATGAAATACTGGAATAACACTGAGGCTATGTCGTGGTTGCGCGCTTTCGCTTTCGCTTTTACAAGCGTAATGCTTGCGATGGGTTACGTCGGATACCGGATGGATACCGCACTCAAGTCTGTAGGTATGACAGCCGAAGAGTTTTACGGTCCAAGCTCTATTGGTGAAGAGCTATTTGCTTATTTGATGGTTGCGGTTTGGATCGTGTCAGTCGTTTTGTATTTGTATGGAAAGTTCATGCAGAAACGACACAAAACGGTATCTTAGATGCCGCGTTAATTTTACCAAAGGAACCAAAATGGCTCAACACACCAAAAGACTTGTCCCAAAGCGTCCCCTCGGTCATGTTATCCTCGCTCTCGAAGACTATTTCGGTTCGCGCGGCGGTCATGGTATTGCCGGTGAAGTAGCGGCAATTTTCGAGCCGCATATTGAAGATCGGGAAGTGAAAGAGTATTGTGAACATGAATTTGGCGTTTCGGTTCTGTCGATGGCTCAGATTCTTCACAAACAAAGTGCTAAATAAGCACACCATTAATTTCTCGACTTTGAAAGGAAAAAGCATTATGCGAATGACAAAAGAGCAATATGCAATAAGGCTTACACAAATTGCGTCCCAAAAAGAGATTGAGCCAATTGAAAATTTGATTGCAATGACAAAGCTCCAACAGGAATACATTGAATCGCTAGAAGAACACAACGCTGTTCAAAAAGATATTATTGAGCAATATCAGCGTAAAGATAAATATTCATGTGATAATTGATCGTACATAAATTTGAAGGAGCGAAAGATGCCTGGACATTTTGACAATCTGACAAAAGAAGAAGCGAAAAAGCAAAACTACAACCGAGGAGAAAACGATGAGCCCTTGAATTGTTTTAATAGCGGGGGTTCTTTGCCTCCATTGAGCTTTCCTTGGAAAGTTGAATGGAGGTGAACGATTCGGCGGTCGCCGGTAAAAAGTTCACCCCACGCAATCGTATGATCCCTGCCATGCGTTTGCGTTTCCGCCGCCTTTTCGGCCTGCGGGTTTATGAATGGGAACTCCGGTCCGCTGCTCGGTTATCGGTTGGCGGATCGGTAAAATAGCTTCAAGAGTGTTCTCAGATAAGGGCGGTTTTGAGGTTATAGCTCAATTATACAACATGCAAGGAGACGCAATGCAACTTTCAGATTTGAATTCCGATCAGCAAAAAGCGATCACAGAATTGGCAAATAAAATCTATGGGGCGAACGGCGCAACAGAAATGATTTCTGAGGTAGCGGAAGCTAACGATCTTGATGATGGTGACATTCATTCAATCTTAGAAGATGAGTTTGGAATGGTTCAATGTATGAACTGCATGGTGTTTTATAACGAGGTTATGAACGACGACGGCGAATGCTCAAATTGTGCCGAATAAGCACAGCATTAATTTTTAAGGAGTAAATCATGGATAAAAACTTTCTTATCGGCGGTATGACATTTTTCATCGTACTAGGCTTGTTTGTTGGGACTATCGGGAATAATCAAGAGATTGCAACCATGCTTAAATCTGCACCGTTGATCGGTTCAACCGGATATGCCCCTCAAATTGTCGCGGGTGTTATTGCTATGATTGGGATCATCGCTCTCCCTCTTTTGAGCATGAATGACAATGGGGACAAAATTGAAGCGGTCGGCGAAGGCGTTTCGATCTTTTCAGGCATTTTCTTTAAAGCTGTTTTGGTCGTCTTGGCTATCGTCTTGATTGGTTATTTGTTCGGCGCCGGATTTGATGCCGGAACACGTCATTAATGCAGAGGAACCAAATATGAAAGAGATTTTTATTAATATCGCTCTTTTTGTTGGTGCTTTTGTATTGGGTGTGATTACTGACCACTACATCAACACTTTGTTATTTGATAGCGGTTCTCTTCTTGAACAAAATAAGACTGCATTAAAAACATTGGGTCTCCTAAATAAGTGGTTGATTTGATTTAAGTTAATTATATTCTATCTTTATTAAGTGGTTGACATATAGAAATAAAAAGAGTATAATTATTTTATTTGAAAGGGAGTCAATATGACAAAGACAGAAGTTGTTGAACGGTTTTCAAAAGTTGTAAATAATAAAACTGATATATATCAGCAGTATAATAATTTCATTATAGATCTTAGATCAAAAGGGATTATCGGTAAAAATGAGATCTTTACTGCTCAAAATCTTAAAACAAGACTTGTAAAACTAGGCGTAAAGTTATGAAATATAAAACGACATTAATGTATTGATTGGAGAAAGCAAATGGATCGCATGAGAAACTTCATTGAAGCGTTTGAGTTAGCAGGTTCTAGTAATAGTGAAATTTGTTCGTGCGGAAAGATTTACTATGATGTTTCCGACCTAAATGATTTTGAAGATGGTGAGCTTGAATCCTACGAAAGCAACCCAAAAGCTGTTGCTTGTGATCATAGTATCGGGTTGCTCGTTTTTGAAGGCAAAGAATATGTTCAAAACTGTGAATGCTGGAAATTCAGAGCCAATCAGATTATGGATTTTATTGACTCCCACAATAGTGGAATAGCGGCATATATTAATACTGAGCGAAAACGTAAGATTGCTGAAGCAGCAGCAATGCCTTTGGTATCATAAAATGAGATATAAACCGATGCTCATCCCTTATTTTAGTGGGGTAATTGATGATATAAATAAAAAAACCTGTGTTATATTTGACGTGTATAAAGATGCTTGCATATTGGAAAGCATATATCGTCCAAATGCAATGATGTGCATTAGCGAAAATACCAAATTTGATTACAATATGCAGCACATTAATCAATTATACAAAACGGATACTTTGATATCCACTATTAACGATTTAAAATGTTTATATAATATTATTCTACATACAGATGATGAAGAGCTTTTGGATGATCTCTTATTAAACCACCATTTATTTGGATTCAGAAAAGACAATGTTGCTATCTCTACTGGACTAATAAAGAATTGGAATCTAAAAGAACTTGCAGAGTTTGCAAAAGAAAAATTAGATTAGGTATACATGCCCCTCTTAAATCTCCCCCATTACACCTCCTCTATCATCGAGGAGACCGATCATGATATCCATATCCAAATCGCTCTAATCGACTCCAAAAAGCCTTTGTGTCCTCAATGCAATTCAAAGGACATCGTAGCTCATGGAAAACGTCATAGGCACTTCATGGATATTCCAATCAGGGGAAAGCGGGTTGGTTTGAATATCGACGTTCCACGCTATCGATGCAAAGCATGCAAGAAGCTGTTCCCCGCTGATCTGCCCGAAATGTCGGATGAGTACAAGATGACGGAACGGCTTGCTGAGTATGTCAAAAAACAATCGGTACTACGTCCTTATGCCCATGTAG
>NZ_SLTI01000033.1 GCF_004347735.1 Sulfuricurvum sp. IAE1
CTGACTTCGACTTCGAACCATTTCTCTTGAGGCGGGCCCTCCTCTTGAACAGGTGAGTAAAGGGGTCGCGAACCGAAATGAGCCTGAGTCAATTCCTGTAACGATGTCTTATAATCCAGTACAAGACTTCCTTCAGCCGCCTCGGCCAACCTGATCTGAAGACTCGATCTGACAAACTCCATTGCCGACTCGACTCCACGGCTAAGATATATCGCAGCAAGAATGGCTTCGAAAGAGTCGGCCAGAAGGGAATCTCTCTCGGCACCTCCGGTCAGTCTTTCACCCTTTCCAAGAAAGAGGAACTCTCCAATACGCAGTTCTCTGGCTATTTGTGAGAGAACTCTTTCACTGCCAAGCATTGCCCTGAGCTTGGACATCTCTCCTTCCGACAGGTTGAAATCGGTGTACAGTATATTGGCAATGCAGAATTCTAACACGGCGTCTCCCAAGAATTCCATCCTTTCGTTGGATTCCAGCTCCTGCCCTCCGTTCTGAGCCAGTTCATTTGTGAACGACGAATGGCATAGAGCCATAAAGATTAGCTCATGGTCGGCTTCTATTCCATTAAGACGGCAAAACCTTAGAACAGCTCTTTTCTCTTCTGTGTCCGGTTTTATATAAGATCCCTCACTCTCTTCACAATGCTATTTTTCGAAAGACCAACGATATCGTACAGTGCTTCGTTATTACCCGAGTACATATACTTGTCCACTCCTACGGTTATGAATCTCTCAGGCAAAAAGCCCGCTCTCACGAAGTAGTCCTTCAAAGTGACAGCGAGACCTGAGTTGACATTATGGTCTTCAAGGGATATCACCTTGCCTTTCAGGTATTGCTTAACGGCCTCCAAGTTTGGGTTGATAGGAGTACTGACATTGAGCACGGTCGAGTTTATGCCGTATTCCTTCAGTTCGTCTGCAGCCTGGACGGCCTTATGAGTAACCTGACCAGTGGATATCAGGGTTACGTCTTCTCCACTCCTTATAATATCGACAAGACCATATCTGTACTCGTAACCTTCGCCGAAGAAGGGCATGCCGTTTTCGTCAGTTATTGGTTTCATCGTTGAACGCCCCATCGCTATCACGAAGTTTCCCCGTTCGCGGCTTATGTATCTTACGGCTCTATCTGCCTGATTGGGGTCTGCCGGAACTATGAGGCCAAAATCGAAGAAGTTTCTCAGAGCTCCTATATAGTCAAGGCAGTGGTGAGTTTTGCCGTCTTCGCCTACATCAATTCCCACGTGCGTAACGGCAACCTTCAGATTTGTTTTGTTTATGTCAGTCAGCCTCTGCTGGTTATAAGTCTCATCTACTCCGAAGACTCCAAAGTCCGCGAAGAAAGAGAGAACACCGCAAACGGAAGAGGCACCGGCTACGGCTGCAGCGTTGTGTTCC
>NZ_SLTI01000034.1 GCF_004347735.1 Sulfuricurvum sp. IAE1
CCATCGTGGCCGCATTCGCCAAGTCGAAAGAATAAGTAACACCCGGAGGACAATTCCAAATGAAAAAACAAGTCAAGTTCATGTGCACCGCGTTCCGTGACGGCTTCCAGTCTGTCTATGGCGCACGCGTATTCACCAAGGATTTCATGCCTGCAGTAGCTGCAGCCCGCGAGGCTGGCATCTCCCACTTCGAGGCCGGCGGCGGTGCCCGTTTCCAGTCACCGTACTTCTACTCAAATGAAGACGCCTTCGAAATGATGGACGAGTTCCGCAAAGTAGCCGGAGCCGATGCAGACCTGCAGACACTGTCGCGCGGTGTCAACGTCGTTGGACTTGACTCCTACCCCAGGGACATCATCGACCTCCACGCCAAGCTCTTCAAAAAGCACGGCATTTCCACCATCCGCAACTTTGATGCCTTAAACGATGTCAACAACCTCATCGACAGCGGCCGATCCATCGTCAATGCCGGACTGAGACACGAAGTGGTTGTTACCATGATGAGCCTTCCCCCGGGAAGCACCGGCGCACACGACCCCGACTTCTATGAAGCAACCCTCAAGCAGATTCTTGATGCCGGCATCGAATTCCAGTCCGTCTGTTTCAAGGATGCCAGCGGCACCTCCACTCCTGCGTACGTCTACGAAACCATCAAGCGCGCCCGCAAGATGCTGGGCAAGGACATGAACATTGTATTCCACAGCCATGATACCGCCGGAGTTTGCATCCAGCAGTACATGAGCGCCCTCCAAGCAGGTGCCGACCAGGTCGACCTGTCCATGATGCCTGTTTCCGGCGGCACCTGCCAGCCCGACATCATCACCATGTGGCATGCCCTGCGCAACACCGACTTCGATCTTGGCATCGATATCAAGAAGATCCGTGAAGCCGAGGCTGTATTCCAGGATTGCATGAAAGACTACATCATCCCCCCCGAAGCCATGACCGTCACTCCCGAAATCGTCTTCTCCCCGCTTCCCGGCGGCGCACTTACTGCAAACACCCAGATGCTGAGGGACAACAACCTGATGGACAAGTACCCTGCCATCGTTGAAGCCATGGCTGAGACGGTTGCAAAGGGCGGTTACGGAACCTCCGTTACCCCTGTTTCCCAGTTCTACTTCCAGCAGGCTTTCAACAACGTCATGTTCGGACCTTGGAAGAAGATTGCAGAAGGCTATGGAAAGATGGTGCTCGGCTATTTCGGCAAGACCCCCGTCGCTCCCGATCCACAAGTTGTGAAGGCTTGTTCCGAAGCCATGGGCCTGAAGCCCACCACCGAGAAAGTAGTGGACATCAACGAGAAGGATCCCAAGAAGGGCGTTGCCGCTGCAAAGGCCATGCTTGAGAAG
>NZ_SLTI01000035.1 GCF_004347735.1 Sulfuricurvum sp. IAE1
CCATCGTGGCCGCATTCGCCAAGTCGAAAGAATAAGTAACACCCGGAGGACAATTCCAAATGAAAAAACAAGTCAAGTTCATGTGCACCGCGTTCCGCGACGGCTTCCAGTCCGTGTATGGCGCACGCGTATTCACCAAGGATTTCATGCCCGCAGTTGCTGCAGCCCGTGAGGCTGGCATCACCCACTTCGAAGCCGGCGGCGGTGCTCGTTTCCAGTCGCCGTACTTCTACTCTAATGAGGACGCCTTCGAAATGATGGACGAGTTCCGCAGAGTTGCCGGAGCCGATGCCGATCTGCAGACACTTTCACGCGGTGTCAACGTCGTCGGACTTGACTCCTACTCCAGGGACATCATCGACCTGCACGCCAAGCTCTTCAAAAAGCACGGCATCTCCACCATCCGCAACTTTGACGCCCTCAATGACGTCAACAACCTCATCGACAGCGGTCGGTCCATCGTCAATGCAGGCCTGCGCCATGAAGTCGTTGTCACCATGATGAGCCTTCCCCCGGGAACCACCGGAGCACACGACCCCGACTTCTATGAAGCCACGCTCAAGCAGATCCTTGATGCCGGCATCGAATTCCAGTCCGTCTGCTTCAAGGACGCCAGCGGTACCTCCACCCCTGCTTATGTATACGAAACCGTCAAGCGCGCCCGCAAGATGCTGGGCAAGGACATGAACATTGTATTCCACAGCCATGATACCGCCGGGGTCTGTATCCAGCAGTACATGTGCGCACTCGAAGCTGGTGCAAACCAGGTCGACCTTTCCATGATGCCTGTCTCCGGCGGCACCTGCCAGCCCGACATCATCACCATGTGGCACGCCCTGCGCAATACCGACTTCGACCTCGGCATCGACATCAAGAAGATCCGCGAGGCTGAGGCAGTATTCCAGGATTGCATGAAAGACTACATCATCCCCCCCGAAGCAATGACCGTCACTCCCGAGATCACCTTCTCCCCGCTTCCCGGTGGAGCACTCACTGCAAACACTCAGATGCTCAGGGACAATAACCTGATGGACAAGTATCCCGCCATTGTTGAAGCGATGGCCGAGACTGTTGCCAAGGGAGGTTACGGAACCTCCGTCACCCCTGTCTCCCAGTTCTACTTCCAGCAGGCCTTCAACAACGTCATGTTCGGACCTTGGAAGAAGATTGCGGAAGGGTATGGAAAGATGGTGCTTGGGTATTTCGGCAAGACTCCCGTCGCCCCCGACGCAGAAGTCGTAAAGGCTTGCTCCGAGGCACTGGGTCTGAAGCCCACCACCGAGAAGGTTGTGGACATCAACGAGAAGGATCCCAAGAAGGGCGTTGCAGCAGCAAAGGCCATGCTTGAGAAGGAAGGCCTGCCCATCACCGACGAGAACATCTTCATCGCTGCTTCCTGCAAGGAGAAGGGAATCCTCTTCCTTACCGGCAAGTCACAGGTGAACGGTATGTACAAGATCAACCGTGAGGAAGAAGCCGCCAAGAAGAAGGGCGAGTATACTGTAACCGTCAACGGCAAAGCATACGGCGTCAAGCTCGGCAAGGACAATGCCACCGTCAACGGCACCAGCTATCCGCTGAACGTTGGGTTCGGTATCGACGAGAAGGCCATCGAGGCTTCCAAGGCTGTTGCCTCCAATGCTCCTGCTGCCGCTGCTGCACCTACTCACGAAGCAGTTTCCGTAAAGGCACCGATGCCCGGCTTGATCCTCCGCATCGAGGTGAAGGAAGGTCAGAAGGTTACCAAGAACCAGGTCGTGATGATCATGGAAGCCATGAAGATGGAGAATGAAATCTTCGCACCGTGCGACGGCGTGGTAACCAAGGTTTCTGTAAGCCAAGGCCAGCAGATGCAGAGCGACGACGAATTGCTCGTAATCGCGTAAAGGAGACTCTGAGATGATTGGTTCTGCGTTTAATCAACTCTGGCAGTCCACAGGACTGTACGGATTCATGGGGATGGTGGAAGGCTTCGGTATCGGCAACCTTGTCATGATACTGGTCGGCTTCATCCTCCTCTATCTTGCCATCAAGAAGGGCTTCGAGCCTCTCTTGCTCGTACCGATCGGGTTCGGTTGTATCCTTTCGAACATCCCCATGGGGTTCATCGCCAGCGTTGACCCTTCAACCGGGGCTGCCGGCTTCATCAAGCTGCTGTTCGACATGGGTATCGACACCGGACTCTTCCCGATCTTGATCTTCATGGGTGTAGGTGCGATGACCGACTTCGGTCCGCTCATTGCCAATCCCAAGACCTTGCTCCTCGGAGCAGCCGCCCAGGCAGGTATTTTCGTTGCCCTGCTTGGCGCCCTGGCCTTGAGCTTCATCCCCGGGATCAACTTCGACCTGTTTGCTGCCGCCTCGATCGGCATCATCGGTGGTGCCGACGGTCCTAC
>NZ_SLTI01000036.1 GCF_004347735.1 Sulfuricurvum sp. IAE1
AGCGGGAAGGGTTCGGCAAGGCCCGGCTTCTCTGCGCCCAGGGCCGCCACCGCTTCCGTGGCGGCGGCAATATCCCTGTCGGCGACAACGGCACGCCCCCCGTTTCGGATAATCGCCCTGCAAAACGCCCTTCCCAGTAGTCCAGCCCCTCCGGTGACGACTACCACCTTCCCCGAAAGCATCGCTCCACCTCCGCAAACAGAAATGTTCCGGTCCGCAGCCGGTTCAATTGTATTTCCGGAAAACCGGCCTGATGGATGATCCCCTCAGAAAACCCGACACTCCGTCGTCCAGTGCTTTCCTGTAGATGGACAAAGCCGAATCCAGCGCTCTTTCGGTTATCCTGAGCTCATCCTCCCCATGTCTCCACGAGAGCGCGATCCACGGCATCAAAACGCCGTTATCCAGCATCTCCTGCGAAAAAAGAGTCCTCAGCTCCGGTGACGGCCTGCCTTCATCATCAACGGTGATGTAGTTAGGGGAACACGGAACCCCGCAGATCTTGAAGCTGTGAGCCACTCCGTGGGAATCGGCGATTTTTTCCATGAGGTGCATAAGTTTTTTTCCGTAATCCCAAAGATGCTCGATAACCTTGTTGCGCTGGAGGAATTTCATGGTCTCTACGAAAGCCCCAAGGCCTGCCATCTCTCCGCCGTGCGTGGTCGAGAGGAAGAAAAGCCTCTCCTCGCCTTCCTTTTCTATTCCTCCAAGCTCCATTATCTCTCGTTTCCCCGCTACGCAGGAGACCGCATATCCGTTGGCCATCGCCTTGCCGAAAGTACAAAGGTCGGGCTCGACTCCGTAATAGTGCTGGGCTCCCTTCAGGTGCCATCGGAAGCCTGTTATCATTTCGTCGAGTATGAAAACGATCCCGTTCCTCCGGCAGAGCTCCTGAACCTTCTGGAGGTATCCGTTTTTGGGCTCTTCCGTGGCCATGGCTTCGAGAACTACGCAGGATATCCGGTTCGGGTAACGGTCTGCGAGTTCCTCCAGGGATCCGATGTCGTTGTAATGAAATGTCTTTGTCAGGGAACTGACCGAGCCGGGGATCCCCCGTGTTACGGGGGTTGACCCGATGAACCAGTCATCGTATGAGAAGAAAGCGTGTTCGGCGCATCTCGCGATCAGGTCTCTACCGGTGAAGCCTCTGGCGAGCTTTATCGCCGCCGTCACTGATGTGGATCCGTTCTTGGTGAACTTTACCATATCCGCGGAATCGATAAGATCGACCAGAAGTTCAGCCGCTTCGAGCTCGACCGTAGAGGGTCTCGTCAGGTTGTTGCCTTTCCTGATCTGCCTGATGGCGGCCTCGTCGATCGCATCCTCGGCATAGCCGATATTCACTGCCCTGAGAGCCATTCCGTAATCAAGGTACTTTTTCCCGTCGGGGTCGAAGATGTAAGCTCCTTTGCCTCTTTCGAGGATGGCGGGAGCATTTTCAGGGTACTGGTCAGCTCCCCTGGAATAGGTATGTGCTCCTCCGGGTATGACCCTATTCAGACGTTTCGTGTAGTCATTCATTCTGGGATCGCCTCTTTTATATTGTTTTTTCGTTCTTACCTTGAGGGCGGGCCTTGCAGGGATAGATCCGGCCAACATCCATCAGGAAGAAAGTCCGGAGAATCTCTCCCTGAATACAGCCTCGCATACGATGAAGTCGTCGATGTCGTCTATCTCGAAGGATTTGAATTTCGGTACGACATATCCCATCGTCCTATCATGATAGAAGGTCTTCTTATCCCCGAGGTACGGCAACTTGCTGATATAAAGCGTCCCGTCGAGAAAAAAGAGGGGTTCCGTCTCCTGCCTGCGGAGCACCCTGAACGAACCGGCAAAAGGCGTCAGGTTACCGACCGTATCCAGTTTCATCAAAAAGGAAGGGTGCTGCGACCCTACAGGCGCCACGGAGACAATGCTCTCGGCCTGTGGATCCGCAAACAGCATGTTCATCGCGCTGTCGATGTCCTTCGCTTCCCTCAAAGGAGACGTCGGCTCAAGAAGAACGACCAGATCGAATGGGTCCCCATGTTCCGCAAGATACCCGGCCGCGTGCAGGACGACGTCCACGCTTGTGGCGGTATCCGAAGCCAGTTCCGGCGGCCTGAGAAAGGGAACGTCCGCACCGGACGACATCGCGATATCGGCAATTATCTCCGAATCCGTGGAAACGACTACCCTGTCGACGCATGCTGCCTTCAACCCGTGTTCAACGCTCCACTGGAGGAGGGGCTTCCCGCAGAAGGGCCGGATGTTCTTCCCTGGCAGCCCCTTGCTGCCCGACCTGGCAGGTACTACCGCAAGAACCTTTTTGTCCGATATCAATAAAACATCTCCATTTCTGAAATTTATTCGAAGCGGGTTTCGCGAGTCCCGCTGCCAGGTTTTCCCAAACAGACAGAGACCCGCCGGGA
Source organism: Sulfuricurvum sp. IAE1 (assembly GCF_004347735.1). Classification (NCBI taxonomy): domain Bacteria; kingdom Pseudomonadati; phylum Campylobacterota; class Epsilonproteobacteria; order Campylobacterales; family Sulfurimonadaceae; genus Sulfuricurvum; species Sulfuricurvum sp. IAE1. The sequence goes on from NZ_SLTI01000036.1 coordinate 2,412, forward strand.
GACTGTCACCTTTCCCTGCCCGGAACACCCATTACGACGCTTCCCCTGGAGACGTCCCTCACTATTACGGCGCCGGCGGCGACCACCGCGTCTTCTCCTATGTGGATATTCTGTATGACGACAGCCCCCGTGCCTATGTGAGCACCGGAACCTACCGTTACGCCCCCGGAAAGGACCGCGCCCGGAGCGATATGGACATGATCTCCGATACTGCAGTCGTGATCCACTAAGGCACCCGTGTTGATTATGACATTTTTTCCGACAATGCATCCTGTCTGGATGACCACTCCCGCCATTACCATGGAGGCGCCTCCTGTCGAGGCGGTTCCCGATACTATTGACGAGGGGTGGAAAAAACAGGGAAAAAGGTAACCCCTGGCACAGAACATTTCGTAGAGGCTCATCCGCGGACGGTTGTCCCCGACGCCTCCCAGTCCCATCGCAAGACGAATTTCCCCAGGCGGTTTTTTCAGTATCTCGTCGTCTCCGCCGATGACAGGAACTCCGTCTATCAACTGCCCCCAGAGAACCTGGTTCCTGTCGATGAACCCGGCTGCCTCATGCCCGAGACTTTTCAGGAGGTCAAGCACCACCCTCCCATGTCCGCCGGCCCCAAGGATGATCACGGGGATATTCAAATCTCGAGCACCTCGTCCTCGCTGAAATCCCTTGGGGCCTTTCTGCCGATCACGTTCCAGTACATCATCGGAGAAATACCCCAACCAGGACGCTTGCAGGTAATGTTGTCTTCGGCAAACGGCTCTCCCCTGCTTATGGACCGCCTTGCAACAAGGCTTTTTCTGGCTATGTCCAGGTTTTTCCTTTCGGATGGCCTCGGGATCTTTTTCGATGAGCCCAACGCTTTTTCCACCTGGCGCACCGAACTGACCATTTCGGCAAGCTCGTCCGGCTCGATCGACGCCTTGTGATCCGGTCCCGGGAGTCTCCGGTCTAGCGTGAAGTGCTTTTCGATTATCGCCGCACCGGCGGCGGCGGCGGCAATGGGGACCACAATGCCCTCGGTATGGTCAGAGTAGCCTACAGGCAGTCCGAATGCCTGCCTGAGGGTTTCCATGGCTTTCAGGTTCACATCTTCCAGGGGGGCCGGATACTCCGACGTGCAATGAAGGAGAGACACCTTTTCCATCAATATTTTCTGGCCTTCATCAGAGGCAAAAACATTCCTGAACGACTTGAGGGATGGAGCTTCCTCACGTCCGAGAAAACCAAAGGCCACGGCTCCGAGCGCATCCTCTATCTCGCCCAGGGTACACATTCCCGTCGAAAGGACAATCTTCAGGCCTTTTCTCCCGACATGAATCAATAAGGGACCGTTGGTCATCTCCCCCGAGGGCACCTTAAGCATATCCAGCCGGAGGATGTCAGCCAGCATGTCGACGCTCTGAATGTCGAAGGGAGTGGAGAGGAATCCGACATCCCTTTCCGCGCATCTTTCCAGAAGCGTTGCGTGGGCTTCCAACCCCAGTTCCAGCTTGCGGATCATTTCAAGATGGCTTTCTCCGCCGCCATGGGAATCCTTCTGGTAATCGGCCTTTGGAGCACCGGAAGAGACAACGCTGGACGCCCTGAACGTCTGGAACTTTATCATATCCGCTCCGGAGAGCGAAGCGGCGTCGACCAGGTCCAGGGCCATTTCAATGGAACCGTTGTGATTGACTCCCGCCTCGGCAATAATGAGCGCTTTCCCTTCGGTCATCATCATCCGCACTCCTCCATTCTGCGGATATGCTCCGCAGAAAACGGAATATCGAAGAATTTCTTCTCGAGCAATCCGCCCAGCTCGACGGTCTTCAGTATTTCCTTTATCCTTTTTGAGGCTCCGCCATTTCCGTAAGGGTTTTTCGTGTTCAGGGCGATTTTCCTGAAGGAAGGAGAGAGTGCGCACAGAATGGCATCCTCCAGTGACCTTTGCCCATCCGGAAAGTCCAGAACAGACGAAGCTCTCAGCCTTCCCTTCTGCCGGTTCCCGATGTTGACGGTCGGAACTCCGAAAGAGGGGGCCTCCGTAAGTCCGCTCGATGAATTTCCTATCACGGCATCGCAGTATTTAAGAAGACTCAGGTATCTGCGCTGTCCAAGCGAGGTGAACACTCCGCATCTGCCGGGATTTTCCGCCTCAAACCGGTGGATCATTTCCATGATGACGCGGCCGCCTGTGTCTGCATTCGGGAGGGTAAAAACGACAGTCGCGTCCGGGAAAGAATCAAGAACCTTCAGAAGTATTCCGAAATCTTCTTCCGAATCCTCTTCAAGCGTAACGGGATGATACGTTACGAGGAAAAGCGGGGATGCCAGTTCAAGACCAAGGTCTTTCCCCAGTTCGTGCAACTCGAGCAGCTTCGTATGCTCAAGATGATCCAGCCCCGGCGATCCTGTCAGGAAAACGCGTGAAATGTCCTCGCCCATCTGGACGACCCGCTTGCGGTATGGTTCCGCCGCAACGAAATGCAGTTGGGACATCTTTGTCACCGAGTGGCGGAAGGCTTCGTCCATAGCGCCTTCGGTCGTTTCTCCTCCGTGGATATGGGCAATGGGGATGCGTTCCATGTGGGCAGCGATAGCAGCGGCAAGGGTTTCGAACCTGTCTCCGAGCAGAACGACGATGTCCGGACCCATCCGGGCGAAGGCATCAGCAAAACCAATGACGCCCAGCCCCGTTGATTTGGCTGTTCCTGCCGGTGTGTCGCTGGAAAGCAGCATCTCAACCTTTTCGTCTATCGGGAAACCGTCTTTCTCTATCTCTCTCCATGTCAGGCCGAATTCGGGAGAAAGGTGCATACAGGTGACGATGATCCTGAGATCCAGGTCAGGGTCATCCTGCATTTCCTTCATCAGCCAGTAGAGAAGTCCATACTCAGCCCTGGTTCCCGTGACCACGCAGATGCGGCGCCTGCTTCTTTCGGGGTTCTGTGCCGGGGGTATCGCCTTCATTATTCTGTCCTTCCTTCAGCCTGGAAAACCCTTGTATCTCAAAATCACTTCGCGGATAGTTCTCGCCGCCAGGGCTGTCTCCTCTTCCGAGTTGAGCGTGGAGGCCGGAAGGTTGATTCCCGTTTCAAAAAGCCTTCTGGCCGCCGCAAAATCATCGTGTTTTACAAAGGAGCCAAGGTAAGGGTAGTCCACCATCGGTCCAAAGAGCCTTCGCGTGGGTATGCCCCGGGATTTCAGCTCCGCCTGGAGTTTGCTTATCTCGCAATTGTTCCGCTCAACGGTCAGCGACGGCAGCCACCACGAACTATTTCCATGAGGCAGTTCCTTCTGGAATCTGACTCCTTCCAGATCTTCGAGCTCTTCACGGTATATTCCCGAAAATCTCCTCTTCTTTTCGAGAAACTCCTCAAGCCTTTCCATCTGGGCAAGGCCCAGGGATGCTTCGAGGTTCGTCATGCGGTAATTGTAGCCGAGTTCCTCGTGAAAATAACCCTTCGATGCATCACGGGCCTGATTCACGAGGAACCTGATATGGTCCGCCCTTTTCTTGTCCCTTGCTACAAGCATGCCCCCGCCGCCGGTGGTAATGAATTTGTTGCCGTTGAAGCTGAA
>NZ_SLTI01000037.1 GCF_004347735.1 Sulfuricurvum sp. IAE1
ATGGCGTCGTAGACGTCCGCGATCGCCATAATGCGCGCGAGCAGAGGGATCGACTCCCCCTTCAGCCCTCGGGGATACCCGCTTCCGTCCCACTTCTCGTGGTGGCACTCCGTGATCTCGCGTGCGTAGACGACGAAGGAGTCCTTGCCGAGCAGCTCCTGCGTCCTGCCCAGGACGTCGCCGCCGATCGACGGGTGCTGTCTGACGATCTCGAATTCCTCCCGGGTAAGGCTCCCGGGCTTCAGCAAAATGGCGTCCGGCACCCCCACCTTGCCTATATCGTGCAGCGCCGCCGACTGCCATATCAGGGGAAGGTCCTTTCTCGGATAGAGCGCGTCGCTCCCGGATCGCTCCAGCAGCAGCTTCACGTACGCCTTCGTTCTTTGTATATGCGCCCCCGTCCCCTTGTCGCGGTGCTCGGCGAGGATGGCCATACTGTTGATGATCGTCTCGCGGAAGCGCTCCTCGGCACGGCGTTCGCGGTTCGCCACGCGGCGGAAGGCAAGGAAGAAGCCCGCGACGAAGAGGTCGAAAACGAACACCCCGACGATCATGCTCGTTCTTCG